>NZ_JAKEVZ010000100.1:0-255 GCF_021491425.1 Mariniradius sediminis
CATCAAGGGCAATAGGTCGAGGAAGTATCTCGAGAATTTGATAAGGTATTCCGGGATTTCAGAAAGGCTAATCTCTAAATATATGGACTTGTAATCAGTAGGTCGCTGTCCACGATGTCTCCCGATAGCTACCTTAGATTTGATCGATTGTATTTAACCAAGAAGGGTGGTATAATTGAAAACCTGCCAGCGATCCATCGATAGCCTTAGTAGAGCACTATCCCGATATTTGGAGCTGACAGGTTTAAAGAACCA
>NZ_JAKEVZ010000101.1:0-239 GCF_021491425.1 Mariniradius sediminis
GTGATCCCGCTGGGATTCGTCCCGATAGCCATCGCGGACCAGGACCAATACTACACCACCGAAAAACCACAAAAACAAAAAAGCAGGCCACCAGCCTGCTCCAAGTGATCAAGTGATCCCGCTGGGATTCGTCCCGATAGCCATCGCGGACCAGGACCAATACTACACCACCGAAAAACCACAAAAACAAAAAAGCAGGCCACCAGCCTGCTCCAAGTGATCAAGTGATCCCGCTGGGA
>NZ_JAKEVZ010000102.1:0-230 GCF_021491425.1 Mariniradius sediminis
GCCGGCCTTTTCGCTGACCGCCGTTCAAAGGCCAGGTACTTTTTCAGATTGTAAGTGAGTGCAGCCATCATCACGTGTTTGTTGGCCTGGGCCATCCCCCGGCTGTTGATCCGGCGCATGTTCAGGAAGTTTACTAAGGTACCTAGGACAGGCTCCACGGTCCGGCTCCGGATTTTGCCGATCCGCCTGGCATAGGCGGGGTTTTGGGTAAGCTTCCGGTGCATCCGGTC
>NZ_JAKEVZ010000103.1:0-205 GCF_021491425.1 Mariniradius sediminis
CACGTGATGATGGCTGCACTCACTTACAATCTGAAAAAGTACCTGGCCTTTGAACGGCGGTCAGCGAAAAGGCCGGCAATGGCAATGAAAAAGGCCCTCAGGGGCCTAAAATTTGCTTTTCTGGAGCTGCTTTGGGCCGATATCATCGCTATACCTGCTCCTAGCCCCGCCTGACCGAAAAACGATCCCGTTTTCGCCAGCCAAT
>NZ_JAKEVZ010000104.1:0-204 GCF_021491425.1 Mariniradius sediminis
AAAATGTGGGCACCTATGCCATCAACCAGAACACGGTTGCCAACAGCAACTATGCGATAAGCTACACGGGTGCGCTGCTGACCATCAACCAGCTTGCAGTGACGGTGACAGCGGATGCGAAGTCCAAGACCTACGGTGATGTTGATCCAGCCTTGACCTTTGTGTCGGTACCTGCGGTCGGCAGCACGCTTGCCAACGGTGAGG
>NZ_JAKEVZ010000105.1:0-202 GCF_021491425.1 Mariniradius sediminis
TCGGCAACCTTTGTGTGCGAGTCTTTGAAAAAGTGGCTGTTGTGCTGTATCAACCGGTTTTCCAAGTCCATCGTTTGGCCAATGTAGTAGCTACCTGTTGATGGGGAGTAGAGTATGTAGACAAAATAGGTCTCCATAGGCTGAAAATGAAAAAAGGCAACATCTCTGCTGCCCTTTTGAGCCCCCTGCCGGGATCGTCCCG
>NZ_JAKEVZ010000106.1:0-202 GCF_021491425.1 Mariniradius sediminis
TAGGGTGAAAATGAAAAAGGCAACATCTCTGCTGCCCTTTTGAGCCCCCTGCCGGGATCGTCCCGTCCCGATGGTTATCGGGAGACATCGTGGACAGCGACCTACTGATTACAAGTCCATATATTTAGAGATTAGCCTTTCTGAAATCCCGGAATACCTTATCAAATTCTCGAGATACTTCCTCGACCTATTGCCCTTGATG
>NZ_JAKEVZ010000107.1:0-202 GCF_021491425.1 Mariniradius sediminis
TGGCCAATGTAGTAGCTACCTGTTGATGGGGAGTAGAGTATGTAGACAAAATAGGTCTCCATAGGCTGAAAATGAAAAAAGGCAACATCTCTGCTGCCCTTTTGAGCCCCCTGCCGGGATCGTCCCGTCCCGATGGTTATCGGGAGACATCGTGGACAGCGACCTACTGATTACAAGTCCATATATTTACTGATTAGCCTTT
>NZ_JAKEVZ010000012.1:0-171090 GCF_021491425.1 Mariniradius sediminis
TCCCGCTGGGATTCGTCCCGATAGCCATCGCGGACCAGGACCAATACTACACCACCGAAAAACCCCAAAAACAAAAAAGCAGGCCACCAGCCTGCTCCAAGTGATCAAGTGATCCCGCTGGGATTCGTCCCGATAGCCATCGCGGACCAGGACCAATACTACACCACCGAAAAACCCCAAAAACAAAAAAGCAGGCCACCAGCCTGCTCCAAGTGATCAAGTGATCCCGCTGGGATTCGAACCCAGGACCCATACATTAAAAGTGTATTGCTCTACCAGCTGAGCTACGGAATCAAAACAAAAAGCGGAACTTGATTCCGCTTTGATACCCTAAGTGATCCTGTCAGGACTCGAACCTGAAACCTACTGCTTAGAAGGCAGTTGCTCTATCCAGTTGAGCTACAGGACCCGGATGACTATCACTAGTCAGATTAAGTCGGGGTGGCAGGATTCGAACCTACGACCTCCACATCCCAAATGTGGCGCGATACCGGGCTACGCTACACCCCGAAACTTTTTACTTCAGATAGACTCCTTTTGAATCTTTTTTGCGATCCCGCTGGGATTCGTCCCGATAGCCATCGTGGACCAGGCCCATACATTAAATCAACAAACCCATCCAAGTCAGGTTCAAAATTTATCACCATAGCTTAGATTCCTTTTGAATCTTTTTTGTGATCCCGCTGGGATTCGTCCCGATAGCGATCGTGGACCAGGCCCATACATTAAATCGACAAAACCATCCAAGTCAGATTCAAAATTTATCACCATAGCTTAGATTCCTTTTGAATCTATTTTGTGATCCCGCTGGGATTCGTCCCGATAGCCATCGTGGACCAGACCCATACATTAAATCGACAAAACCATCCAAGTCAGATTCAAAATTTATCACCATAGCTTAGATTCCTTTTGAATCTATTTTGTGATCCCACTGGGATTCGTCCCGATAGCCATCGTGGACCAGACCCATACATTAAATCAACAAAACCATCCAAGTCAGATTCAAAATTTATCACCATAGCTTAGATTCCTTTTGAATCTATTATGTGATCCCGCTGGGATTCGAACCCAGGACCCATACATTAAAAGTGTATTGCTCTACCAGCTGAGCTACGGAATCGAAAACGGTTTTGATTTGGATATTTTTAAATCATTCCCGTAATTGGACTGCAAATTTAGCCCTCTGGATTTAAAATGCCAAACCCTAATCGATTCTTTCTTGCAAAATTTATCATATTTTTAATCCCCTTTTTGCAAAGCTTTAATTGTCAAGCCGATATAATCAAGCTGCAGAAAGCAGATTCTTTGTTTGCCTCCAAAAATTACCAGGAGGCCATGAAAATGTACGAGAACTTGCTGCTTGAGGAAGAGGTTTTTTCACCCGCCATGTTGCTCAAAATGGCATTTGTGTCGGAAGGAAAAGGCGATTATTCCTCCGCCAGTTTTTACCTGGCAAAATATTATGACCAAAATCCCAACCCCCGCGTCATCACTAAAATCAAATCCCTGACGGAGCAGGTTGACCTAGAGGGATACCAAATGGATGACAGCGACCGGCTTTTCAGGTTTCTGACAGACCTCCAAAACGAGATCTCTGCCACACTCGCTTTCCTGCTGGTCATTTCGCTGATTCTATTGATCATATTCCGAAAGAAAGCAGACCAACCGATCCATTTCCTACCGAGCGTGTTTTTGATCATTGCCCTATTCGTAAGCAACAATTTCCTCTCTGAACCCAAGACCGGCATAGTCACGGGCAGCCCGACATTGATCATGGACAGCCCTACTGCGGCAGGGAAACTACTTTATACCGTCGAACCCGGACACCGTGTCATCATCAAATCCAGCAAGGATATCTGGTATGAGGTGATTTGGAAGGATAAAAAATCGTACGTCAAGAAAGACAACGTCACGAGGCTTTGATCAAAAATCCAAGGGATCGAGGTTTTTGAAATGCCCGTTCATCTGGATCTTTTTTTTCGCAGCCTCCATTTCACGCATGACAGGAATCACCTTCATAAGGTGCCTGAGAAGATACGCAATCCTATCGGATTCCTTTTCCATGGTCAAAAGCTCATATTCCTCGGCCAACGTCAGGCCGATCTTGTGTGCAAAAGAAAATGAATTGACCGCAAAAGGGACCAAGTCGACAGGATGGCTCAGTAGCCGCAGCAATTCCTTGAGGTAAAACAAAAACTCCCTATAGATTGCCTCTGGCACTTTTAGGTCATTTTCCTTGAAATTCACCTTCCCTCCTGCATAAAGCTTCCCGGGCATGGGATTATCAAAAGACAATATCTCAAACACGCCCAAGGCCTTTGTCTTGATATCCATGCGGCCATCCTCATACAACTTGCTGACATCCAGCAACTGAACCTCGGTCCCGAAAGGCATCAAGGAATCAATGTACACCGCAATCCCAAAGGTATCCCCTGTCTCCAGGATATCATTGATCAATTGTTTGTAGCGGGGCTCGAAAATATGAAGGTTGATGGGCTCATCGGGAAAAGCGACCAACTTCAAGGGAAACAAGGGAAGGTATCCGTCCATATTGTACAAACAACGAATTTTGGGCTTGGTTTTTTAGCGAAATCAAAAAAGGCTGCCTTTTTTGTGGAAAGCAGCCTTTTCTCGGTTTATAGATTTGAATTAAGATTTTGAAGCGATGTATGTCAACAGATCGACAACCTTGTTGGAATAACCCCATTCGTTGTCGTACCAAGAAACTACTTTCACGAAAGTGTCGCTCAACTGAATGCCCGCATCGGCATCGAAGATCGAAGTGCGTGGATCACCATTGAAATCAGTAGACACCACCGCATCCTCAGTATAGCCCATTATCCCTTTCAAGTGGGTTTCTGAGGCTTCCTTCATTTTTGCACAGATCTCCTTGTAGGTAGCAGGCTTTTTCAACCGCACGGTAAGGTCAACCACAGATACGTTTGGTGTAGGAACCCGAAATGCCATCCCTGTCAATTTACCATTCAATTCAGGGATCACTTTTCCAACCGCTTTGGCAGCTCCAGTGGATGACGGGATGATGTTTTGGTTGGCACCTCTACCGCCTCTCCAATCCTTCGCAGATGGTCCGTCCACGGTTTTCTGTGTAGCAGTCACCGCGTGAACAGTCGTCATCAATCCTTCCTCGATGCCCCAGTTGTCGTTCAAAACCTTCGCCAAAGGCGCAAGGCAGTTGGTGGTACAAGAAGCATTGGAAACGATGTTTAGGTCAGAAGTATACTTATCGTGGTTTACACCCATTACAAACATTGGCGTGTCGTCTTTGGATGGTGCGGATAGTACAACCTTTTTCGCGCCAGCATCCAAGTGCCCCTGTGCTGTTTCTTTGGTCAAAAAGATCCCGGTAGATTCGACGACATAGTCGGCACCGACCTCGCCCCACTTGAGACTTGCAGGACTTTTCTCGGCTGTTACGCGGATAGCGTTGCCATTGACGATCAGCTTGCCATCTTTCACTTCTACCGTACCGTCAAAAATGCCATGGGTGGAATCATACTTCAACATGTAAGCGATATAATCCACGTCGATAAGGTCATTGATCGCGACTACCTGTACATCGCTGCGGGACTGTGCCGCCCTGAATACCAATCTTCCGATCCTTCCAAATCCGTTAATTCCAATTTTGATTTTGCTCATAGTTATTGTTTTTATTGTTGTATTGGTTCAAAAATCAAGGTCGAAAATGTCCGAATTTTTACTCGGCGATTATTCTTTGATGCATTAAAATTACCAAATAAATCCCGGCAACCAAAATATTCAAGGATTTGAAAATGAAGCAATTAAACTGGATAAACGGGCTCAATCGATTGCGAAATAGCGAATAAAAATCAACCTATTGATAATCAGTCAAATACTTTTTTCATTGTTATCAGGGAAAAATCGGGATTCTGACTCATAATTCCTTTGCATCTAAAAGTGATCTGCAAATCCGCGCCAAAACCCAGCTAAGCTATCAGAATCAATCCAGTTTCGGGAAGCGTTTTTCCTTTACAATGCACACTCAACCGGCCGATCAAAACAAGCCCTAAAGGATATTCAGGCTTTGTTCCTTGACCTTCTCAAGTTCGTCTTTCATGATGACCACGCAGCGTTGAACCTGGGCATCGTTGGCCTTAGATCCAATAGTATTGATTTCCCTTCCTATCTCCTGACTGATGAATCCAAGCTTCTTGCCTTGGTTTTCTCCTTCCGAAAGATTCTGCACAAAATAATCCAAATGGGTTTCCAACCGGACAATTTCCTCGGTGATATCGATTTTCTCAAAATAGTATATCAATTCCTGCTCCAGCCTGTTAGGGTCGAAGCTATTGTCTTCCATCCATTCGCGAAAGCTGCCTTTGATCCGATTTCTGATTTTCTCCTTTCTCTCCGGATCTAGGATTTTCACCTTCTCAAGCTCTTTCCTTATCACCTGCACGTTTTCTAGGAACTTCTGCTCCAGCACCTTACCCTCGTCGTTTCGGAATCCATCACAGTTCCTCAGGGCCTTTTCAATCACCTTCTTGGCCATTTCCCATTCAATCGGATCTGAATTTTTGTCAATGTTTCCCGAAACTACATTGGGGGATTGCATCGCAATCTTGAACAACTCAGCTGTGTCAGCCTGTGCATCCTTTGCAAGCTTCAAATACCGCTGATAATATCCGTGAAAAAGCTCCTCATTGATCAAAACGGGAAGCTCCACTTGGGTCTTGTTGGTGAATTCGAGCGTCAAATTTACCTTACCGCGCTCCAAAACCGCACTAACCAAATTCCTGATTTCGTGCTCTTTCTCTGAAAATTGCCTTGGCGAACGGATCGAAAGGTCTAGAAACTTCGAGTTCAAGGTTTTGACTTCTGCGCTGATGACATAATTGTCATCTTCTAGGCTAGCCAAACCATAGCCCGTCATGGATTTGATCATAATGTGTTTTGGAGTTTAGAAGTTATAACCCAAAGTGACGTAGAACTTCAGATCGTCCTGTTGGTAATTCCTAATTGGTCTCGCCACATCAAACTTGAAGTAGTAGTTGAGCAAAACGGTCCTCAATCCCGCTCCGTAACTTTGGAGCCAAGGGTTGTTGAAGTTGTTGATCGTAATCACAAATGGAGAACCGGGCGTTGCGATGACCTCGGTGTTTTGGTCGTTGATACGCTGCCAAGGAGCAGATTCGTTCCAAGCGGAACCTATATCATAGAACGCCACCATCTGGAAATTCTTCACAAAATTGGAGGTAATATTTCCTCGTGATAGGTAAGAAAACAGCGGAATCCTCAATTCGGTGGAGAAGGTAACGACGTTTCTTCCCCTGATTTCATCAAATAAATAGCCCCGCAGGTCCACAAACTCAGCAAACAATATGTTCGAATTTTCCACCCAATTTGGATTCCTTACAGGTGATTCGGAAGGCCTGTTGGAAGGTGGCTGGAAAAACTCGTTGAAAAGCCAGTTATTCATTCCACCCACCATGTAAGTCTGTGGATTTTGGCCGAAGAATGATCCTGCATAAAGGCGGGATGCCCAAATCAAATTTTTGTGAATGCTTTGGTATTTTCTGAAATCCAAATAGAAATTGGTGAACGACCGATCTGAATGGTTCATCCCCTGGTAATGGATTACGCCTGCTTTTCCTTTAATACCCTTCTGGGTGTACAAACCAAGTTGCTGGGTTTTGTCCACAACAAATTCAAATCTTCCGCCCAGATAATTGACGTCAAAATTGTTCTGCTCAGGAAGCTGCCCTCTAATGAGAGAATCCGGGTCGAGATTAAAATACTGGGTTTTGGCAATTATTGGGGACAAAGATACCCGTGAATGCACATTAAATGGATAGGAAAAACCAAGTTCAACCTGATTCAGCACGTATTTCTGTTTGGGAATGGAGCCGTCATCAAATTGAAATGACCTACGGTCATATCTTACCTTTAGGTCTATACGCTGCTTTAGATACTCATATTGGAAATAAATGTCGGAACCGGATCTGAAATTCAATGCAAAACTGAGCCCGCCCCTGAAATTATGGTTGTCTAGGATGTCGGACATTACACCAGAAAGTCCTAGGCTGAATCCCCTGAGCGGATCTACGAGCCAATCCGTACTGAGATTTTGCGTAAAGAACTGCGGCTGCATCGGGTTCGGTCCGGTTATCCGCTTTTGAAGACTCTGCCTGCGGAAATTCTCAAGAATATTGCTTCGAGTCCCAGTAGACGTCTGTGCTAGTCTAGACTGCGGAGTCTCCAATTTTGGAATCGTGTCGAATGTATAGTTATCCGTATCGATGCCGCCTTTTTTCTCAAATCTCAAACGATCGGTATTGATGGCCCCGGTCAGACTTTTTGGTGCGGGTAAACTATCAACTGTGGCTGGCTTCGTTTCTGTCTGGGTCGGTACCTTTCCGAGCATCAAATCCTCCAATCTTACATTCAACGAGCTGTCTCTTTTGACTACGGGTTGTGCAGCCCTTCGCTGAAACTCCTGTTGTTGTGTGCGCTGTTCTTCCGCAGCGGCTTCCGCCCGCCTGGACGATATCCGCTCAGAAAGTACTTTTGCCTGCGATATCTGAATTCTGGGCGTGCTTGGTGTAAACTGGTCAATATTGGAGTAGGTTTCGATCACCAGCCTGCTTTGGTTACCATCTCGGTAAGAATAGGCGATCTTGTTGATCTTGGAAGAGTAGTCAAAGGCCTCCAAGCTTTTGTTGAAAGCTGTCATTTGGCTGGTGATGCCGTTTGCGACAGATAAGCGCATCAGGTTCATGATACCACTTTGGTCACTCAGATAAAGCACATTGGCGCCATTAAGTACCCTTGGGCGAATGTTCCGATTGTTGACGTTTGTGAGTTTTTGGATCGTGACGGTATCGGTCACAGTGGCCATGAACAGGTTGAAATAATCCGGCAACACTTTGACATCAGGCGTTTTTGTCAACACCGAATCGGGTAACTCCGTGAAATTCGAAGCGAAAATTACTGTGGAATCATTTAGGAAAACCGGGTTGATATTGTCAAAGGAGTCATTGGTAATCCGCTTTCCCACTCCCCTGACATTAAGCGAATAAACGTCTGTCTTCCCGTTGGAAATCGCTGAAAGGACCATGTTCTTTCCCGATGAGTTAAAATCCAAGCTCAGGATCTGGGTGATGTTGCGAAGGAAAATCCTGTCCTGACCGGACCCGTCTATTGCTCGAGATCGAAGTGCTGTAGTTCCTCGCCTAAAAGTCGCAATTGCCAGATTCAATGTATCACGCCATGCAATCACCGGCGCCGTGAGGTTTATTGGTTGATCAGGGGAAGAAGCGCCCCCCGAGAAAATCGTGCGTTCGCGCCCATCGGCCAAATCCCGCACCTGTACCCGATACTTCCCACCATTATTGATGACATAGGCGAGGTGCTTGCCGTCCGGGCTGAACTTGATGTCATTGATGATCCCAAGTTCCGAATCGGAAGTCTCCTTGATCTCACTTGCAGGATTGATTGACTTGAAGCTTGTCAGCACCTGTTGGTTTGTATTGAGGTAAAATGTCTTCCATTGGTCTTGAAAGGCCTTATAATTGAGGCCGATCGTATTGGCGATGCTATTTTCCTCATTTCTGTTGATCCTACTCAAATTGAGAATACTGGAAATGTATCGCCTTCCATATTTCTCCACGATAAAATTCCAAATAGACTGCCCCAACAATCCCGCTTCACGGCTTTTAAGCTTGTGCAGTTTGGTGGATCTGTTTTCATTGAAAAAATGACGGACAAAATCATCCATTTCCATACTCCATCCGTGGGCCAGATACATCGCCGCTCCCTCTATGTACCATTCCGGGAAACTGTTGATCAGGTTGGACTGGAAAGCATCGGCTATCGTCGAACCATATAGCATTTCCTCGATGATCACCTTTGATACTGTATAGACAAGTTCACGCTTGAACTGCTCCCAAGTACCCGGAAACGCCACTTCACCGATCATCCTACTAAAAAACGACTGCCCATCAATTGTGAACATGTCCACGTTGAGGTTGACGTTGCTGTGGAGAATTTCTTCGGGTGAATTATAGATGAAAATCTTTGGCTTGGTATACGCTACATACCCGATGAGTTGGGTGAGGCGCTCAAATTCGCTTTCCAAATATTGGATTGCCATGCGGGCATTGTTGCCACCCCCCTCGTAGTAGTAGACCTCAAAATTGTTTGAACTATAGTGATACCACTCTATATTCTTATGCTGGATCCGATTTTTCCCAAATCTTTTATTGTTGAATTGGGCGAAAGAATCGGTCGGAAGCTGAAAAATAAACAGGGCGAGCAGTAAATACAGGTACCTTGATTTCATGCAATCTTTCTCACTTGGGTTTTAAATATACTCAAAAAAATGAATTATGTTTTAGACCAACGCAATAGGTTCACCTCTTTTTCGGGCTCGACCCCGGCTAACATCCAGGCACACATCACTTTGCTGAAATAAGGAATCAACGAAACACCCTTGGCTCCAAAACCATTGAACATATAAACGCCTTCGATATCAGGATGTTTCCCCAAAATAGGTTTTCGGTCCTTGGTAGCCGGCCTAATTCCAAAACGGTGGTGAACAATTTTATCCACGGGTTCGGGAACTAGCTTTTCAAGCTTTTCCATGATTTCATTTTTCGCCCGGTCAGTTGGGCCTTCGTCCAAATCATGCCAGGAATAAGTCGAACCGACCCTTTGCTTCCCTTTTGCCAATGTGATACGGAACACTCCCCTGTTAATGATTTCTTCGGGGGAAAATGATTGTGTAAGGTCAATAATCTCCCCCTTCACCGGCGCAAATGGATAGGCATCGAACAATTTACTTCCCATCGCCCCCAAGCCGTTACAAAGAACAATTGCCTTTGCCTTTATGTCCCGGTATTTCACCGAATATTCATTACCAAACTCCAATTCCTCTTCCACCAGCTTCTCCAAACGCATCGAGTCCCGTTGCAACAGATATTCCTGATAACCATCCAATAATGTGGGAATATCCAGGTACCCTGAGTTCCTAAGCATAATTCCCCCAAATGGATTGTTCACTTCTGCATACACCGGCTGTTGAAATACCTGTTCAAAATATCCTTGGAATTCGGGCTCGGCACTTTTCCCCATCCATTCATTTTGCTCTTCGATCGAAAGAAAGGGGCGGTAGATTTTTTTTTCAACCAAAAAAAGCTTTCCAAGCAATTGCTCAAGCTGTCGATAGGTGGGTACAATTTCCGGGAAAAGGAGATCCGCATTCCAGGTTTTCACCATTTGATTGCCTGTAATCGGATTATACAGACCTGCTGCTACCCTACTGCTTTTGTTCTGCTCCGGCGTATCGAACACCACCACCCTTTGACCCAATTGCATGAGTCGAAAGGACAACACCGTGCCTGCCAATCCTTGACCTACGATCAAAAAATCAGTCTCCATGCCCAAAAATAGCTTCTTTATTCGTTATTTAGAGTCCAACAATTCTTTTTCAAACATGCTCCAGATTAAAGTCTTCACTTTCAATCCCTTTTACGAAAATACCTATATCCTTTATGACGAGACAAACAAGGCGGTCATTGTCGATCCGGGATGCTATGAAAGGGAAGAACGAGAGGAGCTGATGGATTTCATCAGGAAAGAGCACCTTCAGGTCACTGATTTGGTGAATACACATTGCCATATCGACCATGTATTGGGCAATGAGTTTGTGAAAACGACCTTCAAAGTTCCGCTTTCGATCCACCAAAAAGAAGTACCGGTTTTAAAGTCGGTCCAAGCATACGCGCCGAGTTATGGATTTGCCGGGTATCAGGCATCCGAACCCGATCATTTTTTGGAGGAAGGAAAATCCCTCCACGTTGGAAATGAGAAATTGAAAATCCTATTTGTTCCGGGCCATTCTCCGGGCCATGTTGTATTTTACCATGAGGAAAGCAAGACCTGCATCGCTGGTGATACACTCTTCCAAGGGAGTATCGGAAGAACCGACCTACCGGGCGGCGATCATGCGACGTTGCTGAATGCAATCAAAACTGTCATGTTCACTTTGCCGGAAGATACGATCGTGTTTCCGGGCCATGGCCCCGAAACGTGCATTGGAGTAGAAAAAGAACACAACCCCTTTGTGGGCAAACGTACCGGCTTCAGATGATGCGACAAAACATACCCAATTTTCTCACCAGTATAAACCTCGCTTTGGGCATGGTAGGGATTTACCTGGTTTTGGAAGGAAATATCAATGCCGGCGCCTATTGTATTTTTCTCGCCGCTGCCTTTGATTTTCTGGATGGCTTCGTGGCAAGGCTACTGAGGGTTCAGGGAGAAATGGGCAAACAACTTGATTCCCTTGCTGATATGGTCACGTTTGGGGTTTTGCCCGCAATGATCATGTTTACGATGATTGCGTCGGGTTCGGATTCAGGGTATCTACCCTTTGTGGCATTTTTGATCGGGATTTTCTCCGCTTGGAGATTGGCCAAATTCAATATCGACGAAAGACAATCGGACAGGTTTATCGGCGTGCCGACTCCGGCAAATGCGCTTCTGATCAGTACGCTTCCGTTTTTGGCAGAAAGGTCGGCTGCCGCCCAAAACCTACTCTCCAATCCACTTGCCTTGGTAGCCATCACGGTCTTGATGTCCTACCTGCTCGTGGCAGAGATTCCTCTGATTGCTTTGAAATTTAAGGATTACTCCTTCCAGAAAAACGTTTTCAGGTATCTGGTAATTATTGTTTCACTTATATTCCTCATAATCTTAGGGATAGCGGGCATTCCCTTCGCGATAATTTTCTATATTGCGGCCTCAATCATAGAGGCATTAGTCGCCCGCAATGCATCACAGTAATACCATAAGAATCAAAGGACTAGTAGGGTTGGTATTTTTTTGGATAATAATCCTAAACACCCACGGTCAACAATTCTTGAAATTTCCCATTACCCAATCCGGAGTTTACAAACTGGACTTGGTACAGGTGCGCGTTTTTGGATATGAAAATCTGGATCAAATCAGCGTCTATGGTAACCCAGGCATGCTTCCCCAAAAATTGGACAGCATCGATCTGACTCTACGGGAAGTTCCTGCAAAAAGAATCGGCGAGTCCTTGTACTTTTTCCTCGAAGGTCCCAATGTTGTCAGTCACCAAAACGGCAAACTAAACTACGCCCACCACCATTACACCGACACCTTATATTATATGGTCGGACCAAAAGTCAGGGAAAATACGATTGCAACGGAAAAAGTAACAGTAGAGAATCCTGCCTCAGACTTTTTCCTGCAGATCGCACAAGCCCAAAAATGGGAAGAAACCAACCTTATCAACTCCGGACGAAGCTGGTACTCCAAACCGATTTTCAGCGGGCAAACATTCACGTTTGGCTTCGATTTGCAAAACGGCGCCGAAGGACCTTACGATGTTCGGTTCAACCTGGTATCCCAAGCCCTCGCGGAGGGAAGGTTCAGAATCAATGCGAGCGGACAGACCATTGGGGAACAAGCCATTGCGGCTATCCCGAATACCACTTATGGCATCAAGGGCCGAGAGGCGGAGATTGCGTTAAACTTCACCTCCACCAACCCGAATAGGATCAATTTCAACCTACTTTTTCAAACTTCTGATCCAAACGGTACGGGCTACATCGATTATGCCTTGCTATCATCCAGAATTTCGAGCGCTAAGTTGTCTAATGGAATTTATTTCCACCTTGCTGAAAACAAATCCGTGGCTTGGCCAGGTCGATTTATGGCCTGGGAGGTATCTGATTTCTTTCGGGTTACAGATATTTCCGGCCAGACCAATTTGATCAAAGGCAACAAGATTGCCGTTTTTGACCCGCTACAAACGCCGAACATTCAGAATCTCCAAAGCGTCAGTCTCTCGCTGAGGACCATCAACGGAAGCCCGGAGCTTCTGATTTTGACCCACAGAAGTCTGGTATCACAAGCCCAACGCCTCGCCGCCCATAAGATCGCAAGGGGACTGGAAACGGAAGTGTACATACTGGAGGATATTTTCGATGCTTTTGGTTATGGAAACAGGGACATTTCCTCCATTCGGAATTTCATAGCCGCCCACTACCACAAGCACGGGAAACTTAAAAATGTCCTGGTTTTCGGCAAGGGTTCTTTTGATTACAAGGGGAAAATCGGAGGACGCCCCAACCTATTCCCCATTTACACTTCACGCAACAGTCTCAATCCCCTGACCACTTACAGTTCGGATGACTTCTTCGGATTTTTGGAGTGGGGCCAAGGAAACTGGACAGAAGACCAAGCGGGCGACGAGCTTCTCCGAATCGGCGTCGGACGATTGCCTGCACTCAGTCTTAGAGAGGCTACAGAACTGGTCAACAAAATAATTTCCTATGAAACCGCCCTTGCCAATCTGGGCCCATGGAAGCGGAATTTGGCTTTCCTCACCGATGATGGGGACAACAACATCCACTTGCGTGACGCCGAATTACATGCGAATTATCTTTCGGAAAACCATCCTGAATTTGAAATCAAAAAACTCTACTTGGATCGCTTCGAGCAGATTCAGAACGGCAATGGCCAAACCTCTCCCGAAGCGCGGAAAGCGCTGAACGATGCCATCAAAGAAGGCGTGCTCCTGCTGAATTACATCGGCCATGGCAATGAAACAACCCTGACTGCCGAACGCATCTTTTCTACTTTGGACCTCATCGATTGGCCGAGCAATCCTTTGTTGCCCTTGTTTGTGACTGCCACCTGCGAGTTTGGCAGGCATGACAGTCCTCTGTCACGGTCCGGGGCAGAGGAGTTGTTGATAGCGGAGAAAAAAGGTGCAATTGCGCTTCTGACCACAGGTAGGCCAGTTTTTAGCAGTGTCAATTTTGCCCTGAACAAAGCCTTTATCGAAACTGCTTTTGAAAAGGAGAACTTCACCTATAAAGACCTGGGAGCAATATTCCAGATTACGAAAAACAACAGCCTAAACGGAACCTTGAATAGAAATTTCTCCCTCTTGGGAGATCCATCCTTGAAATTGGCCTTACCCGAGCTCGAGGCAAAAGCAGATGGTTTAATCGAGATGGAGTTCGCCGTCGAGGCTGATACTCTAATACCACTTCGGGAGTTCAAGTTGAACGGGTCCGTGATTGACCCTGTGACAGGCGCTACGATGATCCAAGCCAATGGGGAGTATTCTATCAAAATCATGGATCAGCCGAAAACCTTCACCACCAAAGGTGACGAGAGTAATCCTGTCGATTTTGCGGAAGAAACCACGTTCCTGTTTCAGGGAAAAGGCGAAGTCAAGGATGGCCGTTTCGAATCTTCATTTTTGCTTCCGGTAAATGGCAATCTCGGAGAAGGTTTGGCAAGTATTCGGCTTTTTGCGACCATTCCCAGCCTCGAAACAGAAGCGATGGGGATCAAGAAAATCCCCTTCAGCAACCGTCAGACAACCATTGATACAGACAAGCAAGGCCCCGAAATCAAAATTCTCTACGGCCCCGATCTTCAACCTGCCCCAGCCGAATTTGCATTTGCATCGGTCCCCATCCAAATCGAGCTGAAAGACCCAAGCGGCATCAATGCCTCTTCAATTGATCCTGAAAAAGGTATTTTCCTTCGGATCAACGGCCGCGAACCCATTCCTTTGAATCACCTTTATTTTGCAAATAGCAGTTCCTTCCAAAATGGGACCATTTCAAGCATCCTTGATCAGTTGGTCGAGGGCAACAACGAAATCGCCATGGTGGCATGGGACAATGCTGGTAACCGTAGCGAACTCAGGGAAACCATCGAAATCAAAGGGGCGAACAATATCAAAATGTTAGATGTTGTCAGCTATCCCAACCCAGCGAGTGAATTCAGCAAATTCAAGATTTCCCACAATAGACCGGGCGAAAATGTGCGGGTTGAATTAGAAATTTATTCTATATTAGGCAGTAAAATATATGTAGACGGTAAGCGTTATATCAACGCTGATTTTGAACTCGATGCGCCTGAATGGAATTTTTTCCATTCGTCAACCAAATATCCCGTAAAAGGCATTTATATTTACAGGCTATTGCTCATTTCAGAAAAAGACGGTACCACAGATTCTAAGAGCGGAAAAATTACCATCAAATGAAACTAGACAAACATCTTATCACCCCCCTTGCCATTTTTTCATGGATTACCTTGATATCATTCCAAGCGCTTGCCCAAAATGCTCCTATCGTTTCCGGACAGGATCCCAATCGTAGGGTCATCATTACGGCGGTACCCTTCCTTAACTTCGCTCCTGACAGCAGGCACTCAGCCATGGGAGACGTCGGTGTGGCAACCAGCCCTGATAACGCGTCGGCACATTGGAATGCAGGAAAGCTGGCATTTATCGAAGACAAAATGGGATTCCAATTGTCTTATTCCCCGTGGTTGGGACGGCTGGTAAACGACATGTCGTTGAGCTATTTGACCTTTTTCCACAAAATCGACGAAGTGTCAGCTTTTGGTGTGGATCTCAGATACTTCAATATGGGTGACATCCAACTCACTGACGGTCGCGGTAACGAGTTGGGAGAGTTTACGCCAAGGGACATCGCCATTGGCGGAACGTATTCCAGAAAACTTTCGGACAAATTTGGATTGGGTATCTCAGCGAGATTCATCCACTCCAACCTTTCCGGCAACATTTCTTCCGTTTCAGGCCAAGAGAGCCGCCCGGGAATATCCGTAGGCACAGACGTAGGCTTGTACTATGCAACTGAAGTCCTTTCCGGAAACAAGACGGGCGTTTGGTCTTGGGGTGTGACAATCACCAACATCGGACCAAAAATCACCTACAACAGTGCGGATGATCTGGACTTTATTCCCACCAACTTCAGATTGGGAACAGCCTACAAGATCAACCTCAACGAGATGAATTCACTGACGTTCGCCTTGGATTTCAACAAGTTGATGGTTCCATCTCCACCTGTTTTGGAAAGGGATGAAAACGGT
Source organism: Mariniradius sediminis (assembly GCF_021491425.1). Classification (NCBI taxonomy): domain Bacteria; kingdom Pseudomonadati; phylum Bacteroidota; class Cytophagia; order Cytophagales; family Cyclobacteriaceae; genus Mariniradius; species Mariniradius sediminis. Next base: position 14,926 of record NZ_JAKEVZ010000012.1, read on the forward strand.
AACCTTGTTACCGACGAAAACGGAGACTTTATCATTCAGGCCGGAAGAGACCCTAATAGGCCGCTTATTAACGCGATGTTTACCTCTTTTGCCGATGCGCCGGATGGCTTCAGCGAGGAACTCCAAGAAGTGATGATTTCATTTGGTGCAGAGTACATTTACAATGACATCTTCAAATTGAGAACGGGTTATTTTTACGAAAATCCCAACAAAGGTGGCAGAAGATATTTCACAATGGGTTTTGGTATCAAGTACCAGAAGCTTGTATTCGACTTCTCCTACTTGGTGCCACAAGTACAAAACCACCCCTTGGCCGAGACGCTTAGACTCTCCCTGGCCTACAACATTTCTACCAAATAATGTTGGACAGAAGCCAGGCGCCTGCATTTCAAATTCCAGACTCGATAAAGTTGCTTCATCCCGAGGTCAGGCTTCTGCCAAATGGGATTCCCGTACATTTTATACCCACGCCCGAGATTCAGATTATTCGAATGGAAATCTGTGTCTCCGCGTCTTTGGACAACCTTTTGGTTGAAAAAAGATTGATCCCATTTTTTACCTTGGAAATGCTTGTCGAGGGCACCAAAACTAAAAGTTCGGAGGAAATTGCCGATTTCTTCGATACCTATGCTGCGGAAGTAGATACCTCAATAGGATTTGAATTCCTTCAAATCAACCTGACAAGTACCAAAAAACACTTTCTGAAAGTACTCCCGGTGTTCCGTGAACTACTAACTGAGGCGGTTTTCCCAGGACAGGAATTGGAAAAGAAAAAACGGCAAAAATCCCTACAGCTTTCCGTCAATCGCGGCAAAACAAGCTATTGGGCCTCACAATTGTTCAAGAGGGAAATGTTTGGTGCCGACCATCCCTTCGGCCAAATATCGGTTGCTGAGGATGTCGATTCGGTACAACGGGAGGACTTGATCCGGTATTACGAAAACCACCTCTGGAACAAACCTCAGATTTTCCTTACCGGAAATGTGGGAAATGAAGAAATAGAGGCAATTGACGAACTTTTGGGGGATCTCACGGTGAGGTCTATTTCTCCTGTCGAATCCAAGTTTGTCAACAAGCCCAACCATCGCGTCCACGAGGAGAAAAAGGACTCTGTACAATCCACCATTCGAATCGGATGTCATGTGGTCCCTAATTCCCATCCTGACCATTTGCCCTTTTGGGTAATGAATACCTTGCTGGGAGGGTATTTCGGCAGTCGGCTTTCCAAAAACATCCGTGAGGACAAAGGGCATACATATGGCATCTACAGCGCCGTGGGCAGCTTGAGTAGTTCAGATTATTGGATGGTGGCGGCAGACGTCATCAAGGCGCATAGTGAGGAGGTATTCAGTGAAATATATCGAGAAATCGAGCGTATTAAGCACGAACCAATCCCCACCGATGAACTTGAAACCCTGAGGAACTATATGGCAGGAAAACTTCTGTCCCAATTCAATTCCAGTTTCGAAATGATAAGCAGGTTCAAATCTGTACACTTGTCTGGGTTGGATTTCGGCTACTATCAGCGTCAGCTCGAGTACATCCTGAGTTTTAAGGAAAACGATATCCGCAACGTGGCTAAAAAGTATCTCGATCCAAGCAAGTTTGTGGAGATTTTAGTTGGCTAGGCTATTTGAGCAAAGAATAAATCGGACTGATATTGACCTTAGCTGCCGACCAGGTCTGAAGCAAACGGAATTTGAGCCCATTACCTCCAACCTGTCTTGCCAATTCCAAAAAACCGCCCGCGACTTCAAAATTGCCGGATAAAAGCGCATGTTTGGTTTCGTAATAAATTCGCTTCAACAATGCCTCGTTTTCCCGCGGGCGACGGTTCATTTCCTTGATCTTCCAGCATACCTTGAGCGTAGATGGAAGCATTTTTGATTGTTTGGGCGCATATTGGGCAGCGGAAAAAGATCCGGGATGGACATTTTTTATGACGCCGATATGGTTGGAAAAGACGAAGGAATAATTCCTCGCGAGCCTCACGATGATGTCAAAATCTTCATAGCTGAGGCTTTCATCATACCCCCCCTCCTTTCTAAATATCTCCGTATCAAAAACCAAAGACACGGAAGGGATACAGTAGCGCTCTACGACCTGCCGATAGACGTCTCCTATCTTAACTTTTTGAGCTAAATGGCCTTGACGGTCACGTTTGAAAAAAGTCCTTTTCTTTCCATTTCCGTCCCGTAACCAAACATCGGAAAAGCAACAAGCCGCTCCTATCCCTTCCTTCAATTTGGCGACAGAGCGCGACACATGCTCTGGCATCAGCTCATCGTCCCCTGACAAATCGATCAAATATCGCCCCTTGGCTAATGAAAATGCCTCATTAAATGACTTACAGTAGGGCATGGACTCTTTTCTGAGGATAAGTTTCGAAACCAAGCCTTCCGCATTTTGGTTGGACCATTTCTCGATTTGATCGGCAGACTGATCCCTACTTCCATTGTCTACGATGATCAATTCCAGGTTTGGATATTCTTGCTTTTTTACACTCTCAAGTGCACGCAAAACAAAATCGCTCTGATTGAAAGAAGTCAGAACAACCGTGACCAAGGGTTTGCTTGAAGATTCCATCGCCATTGAATGTCTCAAATATCCAATCCAGTCTTGAATCAAATTATACTCCGCAAAAAAACTCCAAACATGATTCAGAAAACAATATTAAATCTAGCCAATTCAACTTGAAACATAAGGTTTTTAGGGCTTTTTTAAATTATTGGGCGTGTTATGAGATTGTTAAACCTCCATCTTCCATATCCCTGATATGCAAATCTTGAAGCGGATTGAATATTTTCCAGTAATTTCAACTTTGTTTCACACCTCAAATCCTCTTTTTGTTGAAATACAAAACAATCGGAACCCTATCGGAAGGAAACTACAAGGAAAAGGGCAGTAGATTTCTTTCGTATGCATTCCCCGTGAAATCTGAGGAGGAAATCCAGCAGCAATTGACTTTGCTTCGGAAAAAATACCACGACGCACGCCATCATTGCTACGCATACGTGTTGGGAAAGGAAGGAAATATCCATCGGGCAAATGACGATGGCGAACCAAACCATTCCGCAGGAGACCCGATCTTGGGTCAGATCAAGTCACATGGATTGACCAACGTGTTGATTGTGGTGGTCCGGTATTTTGGAGGAATCAAATTGGGTGTCGGAGGACTGATTCAAGCTTACCGCGAGGCTGCGGCAGATGCATTGGCCAACAACGAGATTCTGGAAACGGAGGATTTTCAATTCATGAAAATTGAGTTCGGCTATTTGTCGATGAACGAAGTGATGAAAATCGTCAAAGACTACCAACTCGGTATACTAGAACAACACTTCGACAATTCCTGCGAGATGGAATTGAATGTGGCTGACAGCGTAATGGAACAAGTGAGGAACAAGCTCTCAGAAATCGAGGGGCTTCGGATTACTTGATCAGAGACTCAAGGTAACCTTGATACTCAAGTTTCTTGAAGACCTGCAGACAAGCCCAAGCGTCAGTCGCTGCATAGACCATCTGCTTCTCCGTCAACGTAGATGCCTCCCAATTGGAAACCTGTTCAGATTTTGAAATTCGCATATTGAGAACCATCGCTGCGAGATTCCGCACGCCAACGTTTTGGAATCCAACTTTTTTAAGTTCATCGTTCAAGTCAAAAAAATTGCCCGGCACAAAGCCCCGCTTGATTTTTTGCAAAGCCCGTAAATCGTCAAGGACGGCAGCACCGATTTTGGTGACGCTTCTCGATTGAAGCACCTCCAGCAATTCCTCAGGAACCCCGATTTGGTTGATACGGATCAAAAAAGCGATATCCTCCGTCGCCAATTGCATCAAGGCTACTTTGTGTTGGGTTCCTTTGGTAAAAGATGGTTTGGTCTCCGTATCAAAGCCCAAATGCTTGTGCCGCTCGATTTCGTCGAGGACTTCACGCACCTGATCCATGCGATCGACCAACACGATATCTCCCTCAAACTGCCCCATGGGGAGCTCATTGATTTCTGTTTTAGATATTTTCAACGGAATCATGCTACCAACTCCTTTTTCATTTCCAACATTTCCTCTTCCGTATAAAAATTGATGCCAAGTTTGAGATACCCGAATAGGACCGTCATAAATGGACTGATGATATTGAAGAAGCAATAAGGCGCAAAAGTCAACGTCGCAACTCCCAAGACGGTTGCCTGGGTAGCGCCACATGTATTCCAAGGCACCAGTACAGAAGTAACAGTCGCACTGTCCTCCAAAGTTCGACTTAAGTTTTCGGGCTTCAAACCTCTTTTCTTATAAACGTTCGCATACATCCTTCCAGGCACCAGTATCGCCAAATATTGGTCGGAAGTCGTGACATTGAAGAATACACAAGTAGCGGCTGTAGAGGCTATCAATGAACCCACTGAGTGCACTTTTCTGATCACTGCCTCCGCCAAAACCCGCAACATGCCACTCTCTTCCATGATTCCCCCAAATGCCATTGCGCAAACAATCAGCCAAATCGTGTTCATCATTCCTGCCATCCCTCTTGTGGTCAACAGTTCATTTACCACATCATTGGAGGTCACAATGCTGATTTCCCCATACATGGCCATCATGACGCCTTTGAAAGAAAGATAAGCGAAAGAGAAACTCTCTCCCGGCACGGAAGCAATCATTTTCACCACTTCAGGTTGGAAAATGATCGCAAACACACCCCCAAGCAAAGCTCCAATCAATAATGCCGGAACTGCTGCAACCTTCTTCAGGATTAATATCAAGACAACCAATGGCACAATGAACAGCCATCCTGAAATATTGAACTGTTCCAAAATTACCGCAGATATCTCCTTTACCTGATTGACCGAGCCGTCTCCATCTGCATAAATCCCCATCACCCCAAAGATGATCAACGTAATTGTCATGGATGGCACCGTGGTCTTTGCCATATGCCGGATGTGGGTGAAGAGATCCGTCCCGGCCATGGCTGGTGCCAAATTGGTAGTATCGGAAAGTGGAGACATTTTATCACCAAAATAGGCTCCAGAAATAATTGCCCCCGCAATGACTCCTTCTCCAAAGCCCAATGCCTTTCCTATTCCTAACAAGGCCACCCCTACAGTCGCGACAGTCGTCCAGCTACTTCCGGTGGCGACTGACACAACCCCGCAAACAAAACAAGCCGCAAGTAGAAAGATACTGGGACTGAGTACCTGAAGCCCATAGTATATCATCGCAGGCACAATTCCACTCAACAACCAAGTTCCTGCCAATGCCCCGATGAGCATCAGAATCAATATGCTTGACATGGCTGATGAGATGCTTTTCACCATCCCGTCCAAGAGGTGTTCCCACCGGATTTTAAGGCTGTAAACTGCAATAGCTGCCGCAAAAGCCGAAGATAAGACCAATACAAGCTGATTTGAACCCGAAAGGCCATCAGTACCAAAAATTTTGATGTTCATCGCAAGTAATCCAATCAAAAAAACAATGGGCAAAAGTGCCAAAATAACGGTAGGTTCTTTTCGAGTATGTTGCATCAGGAATCGTTGTGGATTTAAGGTTTTGAAATTAACACTTTTTCCGAATTTAACTGGGATCAAGCAATGCCACGAGCTCTCCTGCGGTGTGCCAGCCGATAGCGACACCCATTCCTCCAAGACGCACCGCAATCCCAACGTGTGGATTTAGAAGTTTTACAATTGGTTTTTTGTTTTGTCCAAAGGCCATCACCCCAGTCCACTCCATATCGATTTCCCAGGATTTCCTGGGAAGGATCACCTTATTGACAAGATCAATCAAATAAGATCGAATTTTTGGGTTGATGGCAGATTCGGTGGTTCGCTCTCCAAGGAAATCTAGATTTCTACCGCCTCCAATTAGAAACCTGCCATCGACCTGCCGGAAATAGACGTAACCTTTGTCATAGTGAAAAGATCCTTTCCATGGCAATCCTCCGGTAATTGGCTTGGTGACCATCACCAATCCTCGCCCCGGTTGGATATCAAGTTCGGGTAAAAATTCCCTTGTAAATGCATTGGTGCAAAACGCTATCTGTCCCGCACGAAATGAAATCGGCAGATTGGAAGCGGTATCCAAAACCGAAATCATTCGTCGGTCAATATCGACTGAGGTCGCTTTCGCGCCTGTCACAATCCTTATGCCCAAAGCTTGGCTTTTCTCCCAAAGCGCTGTGACGAATTTTCCGGTATCCAGCTCTCCCTCAAAGGAATTCCTAACGACTGCTTCAACTTTTTTTCCGAATTGAAACCCCTCAATTGAAAAAGTTTCTTCAAAAACTTCACTGCCAAACAAAGGGAGGAGGAGACTGTTTATTCTGGCCATTTGACCGATATGCGGCAGTTCATTCTTCGTAAAAAGCTCAAATCCACCTGTGGCTTCGTAGCCAAGTGCCATATCGCCAAATTCAGCACGAATGGCATTGAGCCCTTGAAATCTTTTGGAAACAAGTTCCAAAACCTCCTTTTCGGACATGGTATTGAGGTCATCCAGAATTTCCGTAAAGCTTCCAAAACACGCGAACCCGGCATTCTTTGTACTGGCGCCGCTGGGAAAAATCCCCCTTTCCAGCACCAAAACGCTGCTTTCGGGTCGCTTTCGTTTGTATTGGATAGCCGTCGACAAACCAACGATTCCCGCTCCCACCACCACCAAATCGTAGTGTAGGAAATGTTTTCTCTCCCAAAAGCTTAGCATTATTTTGACAATTGCTGGATAATTTCCTAGGCTATTTATTAATTTACCGCCTACATTCCAAACAGGAACCAACCCAAATCAACCCCATGAGAAAAATCGACGAGTTGCTGGAAGAATATGGCCTTAGCCACCAAAATGCCACCAATAAATTTATCCATTGGATATGTGTTCCCGCGATTTTCTTTAGCATCACCGGATTGGTCTACAGTATCCCAGCCCAATTATTAGCTACCTACCTACCATTTTTGGGGAGTTTCGCTAACTGGGCCACTGTGGTGTTGATTGCGATTCTCATTTATTATGTAACGCTATCCCCTCCACTCGCCTTGGGAATGTTTTTGTTTTCGGCTGTTTGCCTTGCACTCGCCAATCTCCTGGACCTGTTGGCGCCGGTACCGCTTTGGGCGATCAGCCTGATGGTTTTCGTTGTCGCTTGGATTTTCCAATTCTATGGACACAAAATCGAAGGAAAGAAACCGTCTTTCTTGAAAGATGTCCAGTTCCTCCTGATCGGCCCGGCCTGGCTGATGCATTTTATCTACAAAAAGCTGGGATTGGCTTATTGAAAAATTGGTCATGTTTGACCAGAAAACTCTCTTTACATGTCTGCCCAACCGCTACACAAAGGCCAATGAAAACCGTCAATATTGCCGAAAAACTTTCACTGTTTTCCGAATATTGGTCTCCAAAGATCGTCGGTGAACTGAACGGACAGCAAGTCAAACTGGCAAAATTGAAAGGCGAGTTTGTCTGGCATAAGCATGACCATGAGGATGAATTGTTTTTTGTAATCAAGGGAAAGCTCCAAATGTTTTTCCGGGATAGGATCGAAATTATTGGGGAAAACGAATTTCTCATTGTGCCAAAAGGTGTAGAACACAAACCTGTCGCCGAAGAGGAGGTCCAAGTGATGCTTTTCGAACCCGCAACAACACTCAATACTGGAGATAAGCTCAACGACCTGACAAAGGAAATCCTGGATAAAATCTGATGTTTCAGGCCGAATCTTAGGTCTGATCGGTTTTTTCTTGCCCGATGTGGGGATCCTCACTTTGTCTTTTGCCTAAAGGCTGTATTTTAGGGAATCCATAATTTTCTGATGTCCACCAATTTCCTCTCGATTCTCGCCAATGTTGAAATTCCGATGCTCGCTGACATCGTGTGGATTTTTGGCTTGGCGACCGTGGTAATATTGCTTTTCATCAGGTTCAAAATACCCACCATTATCGGATTCTTGTTGACGGGTGCGCTTGCGGGTCCGTTTGGATTTTCGTTAGTAAATGCCTCCCAAACCGTAGAAGTCCTTTCAGAAATTGGCGTGATACTTTTGCTTTTCGTGATTGGATTGGAATTTTCATTGAAAAGTCTCTTATCAATCAAAAAGGCTGTATTTATAGGTGGCGCACTCCAAGTAATCCTGACAATTCTGGCAACCTATCTTTTTTCATCCTTTCTTGGATTTGAATGGAATGTAGCTGTATTCATTGGTTTTCTATTCTCCCTGAGCTCTACTGCCATTGTATTAAAGATCTTGCAGGAGGAAGGCCAAGTCGGCTCAATCTCCGGGAGGACGACCCTTGCAATCCTGATTTTCCAGGACATTGCAATAGTTCCTTTGATGTTGCTAACGCCAATGCTCGCCGGCGCCAACGACAATGTCGGTTGGTCGCTGCTGTGGCTAGGTCTCAAGGGTATCGGGGTCGTTATAGTTACCTTGATCAGCGCAAAATATCTGGTACCAAAACTTCTTTACCGCATTGCAGCGTCCAAGAACGAAGAGTTGTTTCTCTTAAGCATCATCGTCATTTGCTTTGCCGTGGCCTATTTGACGTCCTTGCTGGGCCTTTCACTTGGATTGGGAGCATTTTTGGCGGGATTGATCATCAGCGAATCAGAATACAGCCACCATGCGACCGGAAAGATCCTTCCATTCAGGGAAGTGTTCCTCAGTTTCTTTTTTGTATCGATAGGAATGTTGTTTGACGTGGGGTTCTTCATCCAGCACCTGCTACCCATATTTGAGCTGACCCTTGTTACCATTTTGATCAAATTCCTTGCTGCAAGTGTATCGGTCCGCTTAATCGGGCAAAGTCTAAGGGAGTCGCTGATTGTGGGCCTATCTATCTTCCAACTCGGTGAATTTTCACTGCTATTGGCAAAGGAAGGTATGCGCCAAGAGCTCCTTGACCCTGTGAGTTATCAGTATTTTTTGTCCATCACTTTGTTAACCATGGCACTCACTCCTTTTGCAATGGGCAAGAGGGTACAGATCGCATCGAGGATCTGCAATCTTCCCATCCCTGGGACTGAAAAATATTCTTTCAACGCCAAGTCCCGAACGGAGATCCCTGCCGTGCAAAGTGACCTGAAAGACCACTTGGTGATCATTGGGTTTGGGCTAAACGGGCATAACCTGGCCAAGGCTGCCAAGACATCAAAAATCCCATACGCAATCATAGAGTTGAATCCCGCGACGGTCAGAAAGGAACTCGCCAACGGTGAACCGATTACCTTCGGAGATGCTGCAAATGAGACCGTGCTGCAGCATGTTCAGATCAACAAAGCGAGGGTGGCCGTTATCGCAATTTCTAATGCCGATGCCACAAAACGGATAGTGTCGGCAATCAGGCATTTGACTGGAAACCCCTATATCATTGTGCGTACCCGATATGTGAATGAGATTGAAGAAAACCTAAAACTGGGTGCAGATGAGGTGATTCCCGAGGAATTTGAAACTTCGATTGAAATCTTCACAAGAGTCTTGGGCAAATACCTTATCCCCCGGCATCACGTAGAGGATTTTACCGAGGAAGTCCGCTCGCACAATTATGCCATGTTCCGCAAAGTTCCCGGCGCGTCGCCAAGTCGGATCCGAGTTCATTTGCCCGATATCAATCTGGTGGGGGTCTTGGTCGAGAAAGACACGGGAGATTTTATCAACAAACCCATCAAGGAAACGCAAATCCGCCAAAAACTCGGCGTCAACATCGTCGCCATCAAGCGGGACGAGAAAACAATCTACGAGATCACCGGTGATATAAAGCTGAAACTGGGGGATTTGGTATATGTGGTTGGAGGACAGGAGGCGATCGAAAAGTTCCAGATGGAAGTAGAAGTGAGTTGATAAAAATAAAGCTGCCACTAGGGTGTAGTCTCCAAATCAAACAAAGGCGCTACTCCAAAAACCTGATCTCCCTAATTTTTCGAAGCGACTCTTGGTTGAATTTGTTGTTGATGTTGTCCAGGATCGACTTCTTTTCCCTTGCCGTCAGGCGCCAGTTGAGAGAGGCACGCAGGATTTCCTGTTGGTTGGGATTAAATACCCCGTCCTCATCCGCCAAGCCGCGATCTTGCAGGAATTGAAGGGTCGAATATTCGAACTCAATCCTTTGAATAGGAAAAGGCATAAGTTCCTGCACGCGAGTAAAAGCATTTTCGTTGTGTAATGTCTGTACGTTGTCCCAATTGATGTAGATGTTTTTGAGTGGCGTGAAGAGCTTCTCCAAAAATGTAGGCAGCTTTTTGCGCTCCACTGCCTGGAATTTTTCCGAGTCCCTGATCGCTACCAAAACGACACCCGATGTATTTTCCTCGATCCAATCATGAAAAACATAGATAAACCTTAAGGCATCTTGGATTCCGAAATTATCAGAAAGGCCTGCGTCCATGGTCTGCATTATCGGATTTGATGGTAATTGGATGTTGGGTGTGATAAAGGGAAAGGTCGCACCCATCCGTAGCGCACTGATAAACCGAAGATTTCCGGCATCGTGTGCAGCATAAAAACGTTGAAAATCAATAGCTTGGCTTTTTTCCCGGCGCCCTTCCAGCCTTTCATTTGATATTCCCAAAAAGGAAACAGAATACGGCGCAATAATCAGTTTTCTGCCGTCATTGGTGATGAGCGGCGTAATCGGCATCATAGGGATCTTGGACAGCAGTTCGGGCTCAAGGTATGCACTTATTGGCTTATCCATTATGCCTTCGGTGTTCGAGTTGAGCTGCTGCTCGAAGGCATAGCCCCGGTCCTTCAGGTACTTCCGACCGTTGTATTCAAAATGTTGGTTTCTGATGAGCAGGTCATTTACCAAAAGTGTGAAAATAATCGGGTTAAGGTTGTCTGCGGAAATTTGGTCCAAGTATTTGGAATCACTGACATCGAAAGCCGAGTCCAGTTTCGACCGCAGGTAAAGCTCCCTGAAAAAACCCGCTCCTATCAAACCGCCCGAAGCTCCGGTTATCATCTGTGTATGGGCGAAAAGCTGCTGACCGCTCGCCTTTTCTACCTCCTGCATCACGCGTAGCGTCCACAAAGCCGCCCGTTGCCCCCCGCCCGATACGGCATAAAACACCATCTTGGGTTTCGTTCCCGCTGGAAATTTCTTCTTCCAATTTTCCAAAATTCCAAGGGCACGATTTCTATCGCTTTCTACCGAATCCGGATGGAGTATATCCTGCAAATGTGTGGTACTGTATTCGACAGGCTCTTTTTGATAATCCAATCCAAACGCCGCATGCGGCCGGTTCAGGATTTTTGTACCGGATAGGAGATTGAAAAGCAATAATGCCGCAAAAAAAGTCGGAATCGACCAATCCCGTAACCAAAAAACAATCGCGCCAACAGCCATGACCAATATCGCCAAGAGTAACAGGGAACTTGCTGCCGCGGGAATTTGGAGCAATGGAGATTCACGGAAAAAACCCAGAATAAATACCGTGGTGATCAATACTATCTGAATAACCACCATGTTGAGGTGGTTTTGGTCAAAAACCCTGAGTAGCTGATGGGATTCAAATCGCGCTAAATCCTGCCTCACCTCCATAATCCGCATTTCAACCGAGAGATAATCGAGTACCTTATTCTTGGCCTTTTTTGTTTCAGATATCCGCTTGAGCATATTCGCCCGGGGCAATCGGGTTTTGCGCAGTCTTTTCTCCACGCTCCCCGCAAACAACACAAAAAAATCCTTGTTGGTCCACCTGAAGTAGGCATACAAGAGGGTCAGCGTCGTAAGGGTCCCTGCGGTAAAGCCAAAGAAAAAATGTAGGATTATCCACTTGTTTTCATGCTCATTGTCTAGTTGGAAGGACAAAAAGGCAATCACATAAAGCAGGTAAAAGCTGAGGGGAATTATGGAATTGTTGATGCAAAAGGTGATAAACGGTCGTTCGACAATTGCCAAGAATTTAAACTTGGTCCCATCCAAGATATAGGCGGTCATGTGAAACGCCATTGTGAAAATGGCCAATGCCACACCGATAATGAAAAAGCCCTGCCAAGACACGGTATTCAGGTATTCCGGATCAAGGAACAGAAACGGAATACCCAAAACGGTGCCGAAATTTTGGGTGACAATCAGGAAAAGAAGTGCCCAAAATGACAACAACAACAAATTTTTCTTGAGGTGCAGAAAAAAAAGCTGAAGAGGAAAACTGTAAAATATTCGCTCCCACATAGGCTGGATGATTGACAAAATATAAAAGATTTCTCCGGAAAATCTAAATCCAATTTTCCATTGTGGCTTCGCATCCGATCGATTACCTTCGCGCCATCAATTTTAAAAAGTAGCTTGATGAGAACTTGGTTTTTGTGCAGGGTTAAATATGCCAAAGAAAATGAGCAGGGATTGCTCAAAAATGTCTCCGAACAGTACCTCGTGGATGCAGTCTCTTTTACAGAAGCGGAAGCACGGATTTATGATATGCTCGGTTCGACCATCCGGGGCGACTTCCAGGTGACTAATATCAGCAAAAGCAACTTCGTCGACGTGTTCCATTATGAAGACATCGACATTTGGCACAAGTGCAAAATCACCTATGTCATCGCGGATGCTGATAGTGGCAAGGAAAAGAAAGTTACGCAGTACATGCTTGTCACCGCCCATGACGTGAAGGAAGCCTACGAGAGAATCCACGAAAGCCTCAACAATATGCTCGTCACCTTCCGGGTGCCCGACGTGACGGAGAGTCCGATCGTTGAAGTTTTCCCTTATGAAAAGGATGAGGAACTCAATCCGCCGATTCCAGCTAACCTAAAGCCACTGAAGCAGGTGGAGGCAGAATTAAGAGAATATGAAGAAGGGGCCGAATAAGCCCCTTTTTTATTATCATTTCGTTGGCAGATGAAGAATTCAATTTAAAATCGATTTATTTCGTTGAAACTAAGTATATTCGCATCGTTTGGACCAGCACCCTATTACGAATATGAGTACAATATTCCGATTGTCGTTGATTGCCGCCACGGCCTTGGTTTTTTTCTCTTGCAACAAAAACGACGATCCACAACCAGAAAAAGCAAACGAAATATTCCAAAGAGTTCCAAATGGAAACTTTGCCGGAAATTCGATCAACGTCGGAAGAATTGAAGTACTCTCCAATCGGTTGTTTTACTCTGACCGGTCTAATCCAGGGTATATTTCCGATGATCTATCCGTTGAGCAGCTTTGCTGTTACGCATTAAACAATCAAGTTCATCTTCAATCTTTCAGCGAGGATTACGTAGTCGGCGTGAGCAACTATTTGAACTCATTTATTTTGTACTACGTCAACCAACCGAGAAATCCGGAGAGCATCTTCCTGCCAAACGCACTGGGTCAATCCCTTGGCGATGCGTATATGTGGGGAGGAGAAAACCTAGGCCTATTTGAATTGAATGACAATCTGCTCTTGGCTTTTGTTCATGTGAAAAATCAGCGAAATCTATACATTTTTGACGTGGAGAAACATGCGAGCAACTTCGGCCTACCTCAGGACACCACAGGTATCATCAAGGTCGACATTTCGCAACTTGGAGTCAGAAACCCAAATTGTGATATAGATAGCCCGGGAAAAATGGGTCGTTTCGGAGAAGGTTGGTTAGTTTCCTTTGTCCATAATTGCGGGTCAAATGCAGGAACCTACTTTGTAGATAAAACCGGAAAGCTTTCAAAAGTCAATGCAAATTTTGACGGAATCTTCTACCACTTGGGACATACCATTCTCGAAAATGGCAAACTTGTGGCATGGGATGACACCAACTTGTACCTGTCTTTGTCAGGATCGTTAGAAGACCTAAGGCCAATTGCAAAGCTACCATTTAGAATGCAGTTCCGAGCAGTAGGAAACCGACTGGTAACCTTTTTCGGAGGCAACAACCTCTTCGAAGCGATGGAATTCAATGATTACTCCGGTGATCCCATCAACTTTAAGAGAATTGACACCCAAGGTATGGAGTTTGCAGATTTGAACGATGTTCGGCTTTTTGGAGAAAGGGTTTTCGTTGCATCAAATACCGGACTGTTTTTCAAAGCTGAATCAGACTTTTGGACCTATGTAAAAGGGACTGACGACGGCGAATCAAACAGTCTTACGCTTGGGTATACACTAGAGTGATTTCAGCCTTAATTGGGAAATCAGATTTAGATTTATGAAGGCGTATCTCGCCCAAAAAGGCTGTCTAAACTTGTCTCAGCTGATTATCAATTACAAACCTGATCAAGTCCTCTACCGCAATTCCCGCTTTTGCGGCAGCGTCCGCGATGTCCTCCCGGCTGACCTGTGCGGCAAAGGTCTTGTCCTTCAGCCTTTTTTTGACACCGCTGACTTCCATGCCGTCATATCCCTGTGGCCGCATCAGTGAGTAAGCATGGACAAAACCGGAAAGCTCGTCGAAAGCATACAACATCTTATCCATCTCTGACTCGGGCTCTACCCCAAAATATCTCGGTCCATGGCTGGCGATGGCTCTCAAGATACGCGGATCCATTTGCCTGGTTTCCAGTTCCTCTATGATCCTCCGGCAATGCTGCTCGGGCCATTGGTCCCAATCGGCATCGTGCAGCAGCCCCGACAAGTGCCAAAGGTGCTGTATTGCGGGATCATACCCTCTCGATTCCGCATATTTCTTCATCAAGTGCCCCACTTGCTGCATATGAAAGAGTAGTTTTTCGTTTTTGACCCAATCTTTAAGCAGTTCCATCGCATCTTCTAGGCTCATTAGATTGCCGATATGCTCCTGGGATCCAAATTCTTGACGGTTTAATAGATAGGAATGATTCATAACAGTTTCTGTTTTCAAATATTATTTTTTGCTTTTTAAATTAGTATTTGTGCATCTTGTTTTCTTTTTCTACCTTTGACGCTTATAGACGAGACAATTCAGTAGACGCCTCACCAATGGAAGATTTTTTTCAACTTTCTGATTACTACTATTTCCTCATTCTGGACAAAAAAAGCAATATTTCGCTTTGCAACGCCCATTTTGAAAATAGTTGTCCCTTCATAGATAAACCTATGAAGGGGCTTTCCTTTTCTGAATTCCTCTATTTCAAGGACTTTTCAACATATGAATATTATTTGGAAAAATCCTTATCCGAGGGAAACAGAAAATTCACGCTGGACCTTAGAAAGGTAAATCGCACCGGAAACGACCTGGAATGGACTAAATGGGAATTTACGATTTCCTTTGGCAACCAAGGCGAGCCCATTATCACCGCCATAGGTCATATAATGGAGGAAAAGAAAGAGCGATCTGTCGATTTCCCGAGCGACTTGAGCGAGGTACATGCCAAGCACGACTTGATGGAGGGCATTTTGAACGATACGTTGATTGGGTTTTGGATTTGGAATATAGCTGAGAATACCGAACAGCTGAGCCTTTCCCTTACCGAAATGCTCGGCTACCACGTACATTCGGGTGATACCAAGGCTATCAAATGGAAACGACATATTCATCCCGCCGACCGGAATCTTGTTGAGAAATCCCTGCAAGAACATTTTGGGTCAGGGGGGAAAATCCCCTTTCACTGCGAGTTTCGTATAAGGAACCGCCATAAGCAAGACGTTTGGGTACTCGGCTATGGCAAGGTATTAAAATGGGCCGCGGATAACCACCCTGTAACGATGGCTGGATGTTTCTTCGATATTTCTGAAAAGAAAAAAACCGAGCACTTGCTGCTGCACCAACAAAGACTGCTTCACACTGTCACCTTCAACCAGTCCCATTTGATAAGGGCCAAATTGGCCAATATCCTTGGAATCTTGGAGATTGTAGATCCTAAAGCTCCTGCCGCCGAGACCTTGCACTTTCTGAAAATGATCAAAAAGGAAGCAAAAAAGCTCGACGAACAGCTCAAGCGAAGCATTTCGCAATCCAGTGGATTCCAAATCCAGTCCTTGCAGCGAGCATCCGTTTAGATCGGTTTTTTTGGAGAATAGGTCTTCTTCACTTCCCCACAGGTCAACATTTTGTCTCCAAAGTAGGGGTTTCTGATCTCCTTTTGCAGGCTAAGCCAGTTTGCGCCTTTGTCACCAAATGCCATCGGGCAAAACTGTTTGTAGAGTTGCATCTCTCCATTGCCGAAATACTCCACGACAGAAATCAGGGATTCGGAAAGCGTCTCGAATTCCTTCCTTTTCAACTCCAAATCAGTATTTGACTGGATTCCCTTTAAGCTTTTCTGAAGAATTGCTGCACTATTCGTCCATTTCGTGGACTCCTTACCCTGCAGTTCAGCCATATTTGCGCCGTCGATGTGTTTGGCAAGCGGTAAAATCAACGCATCAATCAATCCTGCGTCAGATTTCACAAAGGCATCCTTTAAATCCGAATAAGCTCCGATGATTTTCTCCAAAGATTGCTGAAAACCGAGGGGCGTCGCAGGGGCCTTTTCGGGAAGGGCCATCATGCTGAAATTCCCGGAAAGCTGTGCCGCAGCATCCACCGCGAAAACGCCATTGCTCACCACTTCCTCTCCCAATTCCAACCCACTCGTCACCAAGTAGGCATTTCCTGCTTGTGGTCCAAGTACCACCTCCCTCAACTGAAACTTGGGACTCTCAAACGACCCGACCTGGACGTAAACGACTGATCGTGGTCCTGTCCATAACACAGCTGACTTGGGCACATAGATCCCTGACTTGCCGATCTTTGCGGATTGGATCGTGGCGTTGACAAACATGCCCGGTTTGAGTTGATAACCTGGATTTGGAGCTTCGGCGCGTACGGTTATCGTGCGGCTTTGCTCATTGAGTACGGGATCGACAAAACTTACTTTGGCAGAAAAATCTCTATCGGGATAGGCGGAAACCTTGAATTTGACCAGGTCGCCCATTTTCACCGAAGCAATATCCGACTCGTAGACATCCAACATTACCCACACTTTTCCCAAATCGAGGATCTCAAACATAGACTGACCTCGGCTGATAAAATCGCCCAAAGCAACGTTTCTTTGGCTCACTATTCCTGCCTTGTCTGAGATGATGTCGAATTGGGTTTGGACCTGTCCGTTTTGTTGCAGCGACGCAATTTGTGCATCAGTCAGCTTCCAAGACTTAAGTTTTTGGATCGCGGCCTCGTAAAGCGCAGGCTGCCTATCTTTGATCTTGGCAGCTTCGAGCAGCTCCCGCTGTGCGTTGATCAAATCTGGAGAATACACGGTAGCTAATTTCTGACCTTTCTGTACCACATCCCCGGTGAAGTTGACAAACAACTGATCGATTCTCCCTGAGAAATTGGCGGTAAGGCTTTGGATACCCTGCTCGTTGGGTTGGATTTTACCAACCAACTCGATTGAACGTCCCGCATCCCCACCGTAAACCTGTGTGGTCGAGACATTTGCCAAAGCAACTGCCTCGGGTGTCATTTCCAAAATGTAGGGATCTGTATTGGTGCTTGAGGTAAACTGGCTTAGTGGAACCAGTTCCATGCCACAAATCGGGCAATTTCCCGGTTCATTCTGGCGGATATGGGGATGCATCGGTGAAACCCATATAGTCTCGCCATCCGCTTCGGCTTGGATTGTACCATTTTCCACCTTCCCGTCACCTCTGACCAGCCAACCGATGACGCCACCGAAAAACAGGCAGCCGAGAATGATTATGATGATATTTTTATTCGTCTTCATATTCTTGATTATTGAAATTCAAAATTTGGTCAAATCCCGATCAATGCCTCTAAGCGGGCAAGGGCCGTGTGCGCCTCGACCATTGAATTGGTAAACTCCTGATCGAAAGCAATCAACTCTTTCATGATAGATAGTATATCTTCCAATCGACCCTCTCCCGAAGCATAAGATGTCACTTGGATTTCGAGGATTTGGCGGGTTATTTTTACCTGTTCCTGAAGAATCATTTGTGTTCTTTGGGCATTTTGAAAAGCCACTAGTTCAGCTTCAAATCCAGTTTCCAAGTTTTCCAAGACCGATTGTTTTTGCAGCGTGGCGTTGTCCCTCCAAAGTTCGGCCTCCCGCTGCATAGATTTGTATTTCTTCCTGTAAATGGGAAGTGACAGGGTTACCATCGGCATCACCATGTTGTTACCCATCCCGGATGGCATATACTCCATGCCGTCCATGCCTCCGATCATCCCTGATTCGGGACGCGGAGAAAACACCATATAGTTGAGCCCAAGTCCCATCATTGGCCGCCCTTCCAACTTCGCCATTTCGGCTTGCGCCCTGTAGGCTTGGCCTTCTTTTTCCAACATATTGAGCATGGGATTATTCGCCCAAATACTGTCAGATTTATCCAACATCACGGTAGAGGCTGAAATATCTGGAAAAAGAAGCCTTACATCGGATTGATAGGGCTTGCCAATGAGTTGGTTGAAACGAATCTTCAATGCTCTTAGACTTTCAGAAGCCTGCTTGATTTCGTTTTCCAACGCCATCTTCTGCACCTGAATCCGCATAACATCGGTCATTTTCGCAGAAACGGTCGATTCCATCGAGTTCATCGCTTGGCTTTGGGCGGGCATCGGTGCAGATGCAGCGTTGTCTTGGTTTCCCATCCCCATTCCGTCTTGTCGAGGTGCTGACTTTGGCCCGCTTGGTCCGGAGCGCATTGCATTTTGTAGGGAAGTGGCCGCTGCGGAGACGTCACCTCCTTGATACTTGATCAGGGCAAGCTCTTCCATGATGTGCAGCAGCTCCAGATTTTCGCTTGTGACATCTATGTTGCTTTCAAGCAGCAGCATTTGGTAATAGGCCTCCTTTACCTGAAAGGCCAACCGATTTTTCTCCTCCCTAAATGCATGGAACTTTGCCTCGGCCATCAGCATAGCCTCGTCCTTTTGAACCCTGTTCATGCCAAACCAAGGAAACATCTGCATCAGGGACATCTCTGCCCGCTGATTGCCCATGAGCAGTTCCATCGGCCGTAGAAAAATCCCGGCCGAAAACTGCGGATCGGGCAAGGCTCCTTTCTGGTTGACATTTTCCAAAGCAGCCTCGTATTGCTTGAAACTGGCTTGGATACCGGGGTTGTTTTGCATCGCCATTTCAAGATATTCCGGCAAGCCTTCCTGCGCCTGTACAGTACTCTGTACGCAAATCCAGCCCAAGCCCGCGACAATCATTACTCTGGCGGCAACTTTTCTGATTATATGTCTATCCATCATATCTATGATTTTTTCTGTTTTCTGCCAAAACTCCATCAAACACCTTCATGCTTTGCCTCCCTTTTCAATTCCCATTCCTTGTATTTCCCAAAAAGAACAGGGACGATAAACAGGGAAATCAAGGCCACCGTCATCCCACCAAATGTGGGAATCGCCATCGGAATCATGATATCCGAACCCCGACCTGCGCTCGTCAGCACCGGCAATAATGCCAACAGTGTCGTCGCAGTAGTCATCAAACATGGTCGGACCCGCTTCAATCCTGCCTCCAAAACAGCTGCCTTGACTTCTTCCTTTGACCGGGGTTTGTTTTGGTCAAAACTCTGCTTCAGGTAGGTTCCCATGACCACCCCATCGTCTGTCGCAATCCCAAAAAGCGCAATAAAACCAACCCAGACTGCCACAGATAAATTGAATGTGCGCACTTGGAAGAGTTCCCGCATATTGGTACCAAAAAGGTCGAAATCCAGAAACCAAGCCTGTCCATACAACCAAAGCATCATGAACCCCCCTGCAAACGCCATGGCGATCGCCGAGAAAACCATTATAACCAAGGCCGTGGACCTAAACTGGAAATACAGGATCAGGAAAATCACCGCGAGGCAAAGTGGAATTACAAAAGCGAGGCGCTTCTCTGCCCGAACCTGATTTTCATAAGTACCGGAAAATACAAAGGTGACCCCCGCGGGCACTTGGAGTTCGCCCGTCCTGATTTTCTCATTGATCAGATTTTGGCAGCTTTCGATCACCGCCACTTCGGCAAAACCATCCCGCTTGTCAAACATCACATAGCCGACCAGAAAGGTATTCTCCCCGCGAATCATCATCGGCCCCGGTCGATAGTTGATCGCGGCAAGCTGTCCCAAGGGAATCGGACCTCCAGATGGTGTGTCCACAAGAATTCGTTTCAATGATTCCGAGTTGTCCCTGTATTCCCGAGCATACCTTGCGCGTATCGAATAACGCTCCCTGCCCTCCACAGTCGTGCTCAAGGCCATGCCCCCGACGGCAACCTCAATGGTTTCCTGTACATCCGAGATGTTGAGGCCATACCGCGCCAACGCATTTCTGTCCAAGTCAATTTCCAAATAGGGCTTGCCCAAAGAGCGATCCACGAAAACCGCCTCGGCTTTGACCGAAGGGACTTCCTTCAGCACATTGGCGATTTGAATACTGAAGGATTCTATGCTTTCGAGGTCGGGACCAAAAACCTTCAATCCCATTGGCGCGCGCATACCTGTCTGCAGCATGACCAAGCGCGTTTCGATAGGCTGCAATTTGGGGGCTGCGGTCACGCCGGGGATATTCGAAGTACGGGATTGGATCTCAGTCCAGATGTCATCAGCCGTTTTAATCTCGTCCCTCCATTGTCGGTAGTATTGGCCACGGCTAGGATCAGGTACAAGATGTTGTCTTAGTTTTCCTGAAATCTCCTTCGCCTCTGAATCCGGCAAGTATTGAAAATCCTTGTCCCAAATCAACCCCGAAACGCGATCGTGCCAAAACGATTTCCCGTCAATATTCAATTCAAAAAACCCATCGTTATCTACCCTGAACCTTAGCTTTTGCCCGTTTTCATCCTGAAGGAATTCGGTTTTATAATTGATGATGTTTTCATACATCGACATCGGGGCAGGGTCAAGAGGGCTTTCGGCACGTCCCGCCTTTCCCACGACCATTTCCACTTCGGGAATTGCCTGCACCAGCATGTCAAGTTGCTTGACGATCTGCATATTGGCTTCCACACCTGAGTGGGGCATGGAAGTCGGCATCAGGAGGAATGAGCCCTCATTGAGCGATGGCATGAATTCCTTGCCCAAACCAGGAAAAGTATGTACCAAGCCTGACCAAAGAGTGCTCGTCCTAACGTTCCAGCCGATTTGATCAAAACCCTTTGGAACAAATCCAAAAACGGTACTGAATCCCAGCCAAATATTCAGCCCGAGCAAAACTAGCCCGAATGGTATCAGGAGAAAGGCGCGGGCATGATCGAGACACCAAGTCAAAATCCTTCCATAGTACCTCAAAAACAAACTGAATCCGCCCAAGACCAAGCCTACCGCCAAGCCGATAAAAAGGAAATTGACAAAAAGGGATTGTGTAAATCCAAGTGGTCTCCATTCAATTGCCAACAAGAATGTCACTGCGATAACGGCGATCAACATGTTGATTTGATCTTTCCACCGGCTGTTTTGAAGTTTTTTAGGGAAATAATGATGCACCAACGCGTTTGCCCCGAAGGCAATCAAAACGATCCCGGCCCAAGGAAAAAAGAAAACAAGAAAGATTCCGGCCAACAGCTGTGCCCATTGCAGTGCCAAACGATAGGGAAATGTTTGCCCCTTTCTCCCAAAGACCAAAGATGCAAACATGGGCATAAACACCAAGGTGAAAATAAGGGAGGCAACCAAGGCAAATGTCTTTGTGTAAGCCAGCGGCGCAAACAGCTTCCCTTCGGCAGCCTCCAATGTAAAGACTGGCAAAAAGCTCACGATCGTAGTCATCACTGCAGTGACGATTGCCGAGGCGACCTCAGTAGAAGCCTCATAGATCACCTCCAGCTTCCTCTTGCCTTCCGATGCGGTGTCAAAATGACGGAGGATATTCTCATTGAGGATAATCCCCAAATCCACCATCGTACCGATCGCTATTGCTATCCCAGAAAGTGCCACGATATTGGCATCTACCCCGAAATACTTCATGAAAATGAAGGTCATCAATACTGCCAAGGGTAAAAGTGCGGAGATCAGAAAAGACGCCCTCAGGTTATAAACCATCACCATGATCACGAGTACCGTGATAAGGATCTGGAGAATGATGGCTTCGTTGAGCGTATTCAAGGTTTCTTTGATCAATCCGGATCGATCGTAGAAGGGCACGATCGTCACCTTCGACTCAGTCCCATCAGCAAGCGTCTTGGAAGGCAAACCCGGAGAAATTTCATTGATTTTGGATTTGATCGCGTCAATCACAAGTAGGGGATTTTCACCATAGCGAGCCACTACCACGCCGCCAACCGCCTCGGCCCCACCTTTGTCAAGGACCGCACGCTCCACCCGAGTGGCGGGGCCAATGTTTACTTTGGCGATGTCCCGTATCCGCAGGGGAACGTTGTTGCTGACTGCAACTACAGCGGATTCGATATCTTCGATCGTCTTTACATAGCCCAAGCCGCGGATGATATATTCGACTTGGTTGATCTCCATCGTGTTGGCGCCAATGTCCAAATTGGACTTTCGCACCGCATCCATCACCTGCATCATGCTGATTTGGTGGGATTTCATGGCCACAGGATCCAGATCAACCTGGTATTCCATCACATGACCGCCGATAGTGGCCACTTCCGATACGCCGTCGCTGGCAGCTAGGGCATACTTCACATAATAGTCCTGCACACTGCGCAACTCGTGAAGGTCCCAACCACCAACGGGATTGCCGCTTGGATCCCGACCTTCTAGGGTGTAGAAAAATACCTGCCCCAAACCTGTCGCATCAGGTCCTAACTTTGGTTGGACTCCCTCTGGAAGCAAACTCGCAGGCAGTGAGTTGAGCTTTTCCAATATCCGCGAGCGGCTCCAATAAAACTCGACATCTTCCTCGAAAATGATGTAGATGGATGAAAACCCAAACATAGAAGTGCTCCGGATGGTCTTGACACCGGGCATTCCCAGCAGGGAAGTAGTGAGCGGATAGGTGATTTGGTCCTCGACATCCTGCGGCGAGCGGCCCATCCATTCGGTAAATACAATTTGCTGGTTTTCACCGATATCGGGAATCGCGTCTACAGGTACAGGGTCATTAGGTAGAAAAGGAACCGACCACTTAAACGGCGCGACAACGATGCCCCAAAGAAGGATACCCGCCAACAAAAGGAAGGTGACCAGCCGATTTTCAAGGAAGAATTTTATGATTTGATTTAACATGATCTTGATTGATCCAATGGTAAAATAACACAATTGCTTTTCAGGGAAGGGGGAAGTCCAACATGTTCGATTGGGTGAATTTCAAGATGCTTGTAGTTTTGGTCAAAAAGACCAAAAGCAGTATCAAACCCAACCGGAATGCACTTCCGCTTAGAAATGTATCAAATTAAAAAAATGCAGTGAAGGAGAAAAAGTGGTGTATTCAGTATCGATGGCGGCGACGAATCGGCAAATCCAAAAGTCAATTCTTGCGCAATTTTTGAAACCGCGATCGCGTAGTTTCCAAATTCGGGGCAAATCGCATCAATTGCCATGGGTTCGAAATCCAACAGGTCAGAAATCTGCTGATCGGTATTTGGGAGCTCCAAATTGGAGACGTCGTCACAACATCCCGACATCGGTTCATGGGAAGGACAGCAGGTTTTGGCATCGGCAAAAAGATTGATCCGCTGAAAATCCTCCCCGCAATAATGCAAGGAATAGCTGATCCCTGCATTAAATAGCAGGTAAAAAAAGAGGAGCGATATCTTCAGCAATTGCCTCACGGTAGTATAATAATTTCCAAAAGTACCAATGGAAAACCAAACAAACTTATATCATTCTCGATTTTTTTCAACTTCAAGACTTGACCGCCCAGTCAAAATACTTCTTGATGATACTTGTTTTCTGTTTTTCAATAAAGGTCAAATAGGCATCCGCAACTGGAGAAAACTTCTTGTTTTTCAGATAAATAAGGTTCCAATTGGTCACAATAGGCAACCCTTCGACTGGAATAACCTGAAGATCGCCATTCTTCAACTCATTTTTGATCCCAATCAGAGGCATGATCGAACAACCCAATCCGGCGATGACAGCCTGCTTCACCGCCTCGTTGGAAGTCAGCTCGAGTTTCTTCCTAACCGAAATGTTGTGGTTTTTCAAAAACCGCTCCATTGTCAGCCGCGTCCCTGAGCCATGTTCCCTAAAAATCAGTGTAATCTGTTCTATCAGCTCGGCTCCAGAAAGAGACTTATCGACTTCAAAATCCCTGCCTCCAACCAAAAACAGTCTGTTTTCCATCAACTCGACTTTCTCAAATTGTATCACTTCAGGCAGGATGGATACCAAGGCAAAATCAATCTCATTTTCATCGAGAGCGTTGATAACCATGGCCTTATTGGTCACATCGAGCTTGAGTTCCACGCCGGGATTTTGCTCCAAAAACTGTGAAAGGAAATAAGGCATCACGTACTTCCCGGTAGACACCACCGAGATTTTCAACCGTCCAGTCAATTGTCCTTTGAAGGAAGCAGTCTTGAAATTGATAGCGTTGACCTGCTCGAGGATCTTTTCGGCAGCGACAGCAATCTCCTTCCCGAAATCCGTCACGTAAAGCCTCCTTCCCACCACTTCTGTCAAAGGAAGATCAAACTGCTCCTGAAAATTTTTCAACTGGATCGAGACCGCAGGCTGTGTCAAGTGCAGTTCCTCCGCCGCTTTGGTGATGCTTTGGAGTTGGGTTATCTTCAAAAAAACGTGCAACTGGTGCAATGTGTAATTCATAAATATCGTTTATGTTTTAGATTATAAATATAAATAAAAATATATTAATCTAACTCAAGAATTTTGCACAAGGTTTCATCTAAATAAAAAAAAATTTCAGAAATGGAAAAAACCTTGATCCTCCTCTGTCCTTTCAGCAATTCCCAAAGTTTCCTGGACAGCCGCCTTCCGAAAAAAGACATCCGATTTTTGACGGCTCTGGGCGGTGTTTTCCCCTTCCAGGACCGGCTTTTTGTTGAAATGATGGGCAATTTCCTTATTTCTGAAAATATCAAGGAGGTCTATTTTGTGCAGGACCTGCATTCCAAGTTTTTGAGCGATGGAATGCAGGAGGCCGAGATGGATCCAAATGATACGATAAAGGGAATTTCGGAGGTTTTTGATCGCCATCAAGTCGAAATCTCCGCAGCTTCAAGCCTTTCGCATCAGCTATCAAAACTTTCCCTGTTTGTAATCGAGGACCAACTGCATCAGATGTTGGGACAACCTTGCTTGCACAGGATCATACAGGAAAACAAAATCCAAATTAAGGGCATGCTCACGGACCAATCCCGAGCAAAATCCATCGAGTTTCACGTTCAGCAAGAACTGCAACTTTCATGAACATTCAGCTTCTGTTGGACAATTTCACCAACCCCGCATTCCTCTTTTTCCTTTTAGGTGTCTTGGCAGTCCGGATCAAAAGTGATCTTGAGATTCCCCAAAATTCTTCCAAATTTATTTCACTCTACCTCTTATTCGCCATCGGATTCAAGGGAGGACAAGAGTTGGCACACAGTACATTTTCGTGGAGCATTATTTCCTCAGTTGTCTATGGGATTTTGGTTGCCTGCTTGATCCCATTCTACACGTTTTTTATACTCAAAAGAAGATTTAGCATTGAAAATGCGGGGGCAATCGCAGCTGCATATGGTTCTGTCTCGGCCGTAACATTCGTAACCGCCGTATCATTTTTGGAAATGCAACAACAGGCTTTCCATGGCTATATGGTCGCGATCATGGCCTTGATGGAGGCGCCTGCGATTATTATCGGGGTATTGCTGATCAAGATATTTAGCAAAGAAAGCCAAACAGGTGTAAAGGTAAGAAGCGTAATCCACCATGCTTTTACCAATGGCTCGGTGCTATTGATTCTTGGCAGTTTATTGATCGGATTTTTGGCGAGCGAAAAAGAAGCGGAGGGTATCAAGCCGTTCACTACTGATATTTTCAAGGGTTTCTTGGCGATATTCCTTCTCGATATGGGAATTTCCAGCGGTAGAAAATTGAAGGATTTTCTGGAGTCCGGCAAGTTCACGGCAGCTTTTGCTGTCATTATTCCACTCATCAACGGCACCATAGTCGCCTATACGAGCCAATTCTGCTGCAATTCGGTCGGAGACAGATTTATCATGGCCATATTGGCAGCTTCCGCATCTTACATCGCTGTACCTGCTGCGATGAAAATTGCCGTGCCAAAAGCCAATCCCGGAATCTACCTCCCAATGGCCTTGGCGGTGACCTTCCCGTTTAATATCACATTGGGTTTTCCACTGTACTATATGGTCGCTTCCCTGTGAAAAATAAGGGAAAAATCCGACTAACGCTTTTGGCAAATACATCTTTTGTATATTTTCGCTCATCACCCAAAAAGCGAGTACAATGAAAAAAACAACAATCCGGATGGCGATTCTGGCCATTTTTCTGGGAATCAACCATTTCTCCTATTCACAAAATGAAGTAGACGTGCAGGATGCAGTAGCCGCCTACTTCAATGCCAAGCTTTGTGAAGACTATGAAACGATGCTGGGCTATACTTACCCTGACGTGGTAGAAAAAGCCGGAGGGCTAGACAACGTCCGAAAAGCCTTGATCCAAATTCAGGAAACCCAAAAGAAAAAAGGTTTCATTCTCCAAGAGTACAAAACCAAACCTGCTGTCCAACAGGTCGTCACAGGAGAAGAAACCCACGCAATCGTCCCCGTAACGACTGTTTCCAAAGTCCCTGGCGGAAAGGTGATCACCGAAACGAATGTCATCGCCGTGGGAACCGAAAAAAACACTCGATGGTACATCATTGAGACCACTGCCTTGGATGACGGCAATGTCTCCAAAGTCTTGGCGACCTGGGACAATACCATGTTGCTGCCATTCAAGAAAGCACCTGTTTTCAAGGAAGACAAATAAAAAAGCCCTCCCAATCTGCTGGGAGGGCTTTTTTATAGATTTCTGATTTTCCATTTTGCCTTCAGGTAGCCCCAAATCACTTTGGGGCTCATGGCTTTTTTCCCCTTGAAGCCTCGAGCATGTCCCACATTTCCTGAGGAATGGCCTCAAGGTTATTGAATTCTCCGGCTCCCATCAGCCACTCTCCCCCGTCGATCGTGATGACTTCGCCATTCACATAGGAAGAAAAGTCCGACACGAGGTACGCTGCCAAATTCGCCAATTCCTGATGGTCGCCTACCCTACCCACGGGTACCTTTTTGGCAGGATCGAATTTTTTGACCAAATCCCCCGGCAACAGGCGACTCCAAGCTCCTTCTGTTGGAAATGGGCCCGGTGCAATGGCATTGCTTCTGATTTTATATTTGGCCCACTCCACTGCCAAAGACCGCGTCATTGCCAAGACGCCAGCCTTCGCCGCGGCACTAGGCACCACATATCCCGATCCGGTCCATGCATAAGTGGTCACGATATTGAGAAATGTACCAGGTTGTTTTTCTTTGATCCAATGCTTTCCCGCCGTCAAGGTTACTTGGGAAGTACCCTTTAGCACAATGTCCAAAACCGTGTTGAAGGCGTTGGTTGAGAGACGTTCCGTCGGGCTGATGAAATTTCCTGCAGCATTGTTGAGCACCACGTCGACCCTTCCGGTCAAGGCGACCGCGTCTGCCCACATTTGTTCCACTTGGGTGATATCCCGCACATCGCAAGCAAGGGCGAGAACCTTACCTCCCGTTTGTGTTTCGATCTCTTTA
The DNA here is from genome assembly GCF_021491425.1 of Mariniradius sediminis. Classification (NCBI taxonomy): domain Bacteria; kingdom Pseudomonadati; phylum Bacteroidota; class Cytophagia; order Cytophagales; family Cyclobacteriaceae; genus Mariniradius; species Mariniradius sediminis. The sequence goes on from NZ_JAKEVZ010000012.1 coordinate 42,417, forward strand.
GCCGTTTCGGTCAAGGTATCGAGCTTTCTACTGGTGATGATAAGCGTAGCGCCTAGTTTAGAAAAATAGGTTCCCATGGACCTCCCGAGTCCGGTCCCGCCGCCGGTCACCAATATTGTTTTGCCCCTCAGGGCACCTTCTTTCAACATTCCATCTGCGTAAGACATATGATTTGGGTTTAATTGCCGTTGAAGATAGACAATACGCCATGGAAAAAAAAGTTGGAAACCAGCATCCGACAAAGCGTGGTGCAAATCCCCGAAAGCGTTTAGATTTGTCCTGATTTGAAAAGAATGACAAGACAAAGCCTTCTTTCCTTTGCGATGCTATTGCTGACTGCCTGCCTTGGAGATGCCGAAAAAAACATCAGCACCGACCAACAGGTGGAAGGGATGGAAATCTTTCGCATCACCCAAAGCCTGGAAGAGTCGCTCTTCTTTGCGCTTCAGAGCTTTGATTATTTCAAAACGGTCAATCCCGACATCCTGCCCGGATGTCCTGATATCACGGTCAACGATGCAAATAGAACTGTCAGCTTGGTTTTTTCGGCCAAGTCGACCTGCACCAACAATGCAAATACCCCAAGAACCGGCAGAATCCTACTGCAATACATTACCCGAAGTGTGCTTGAATCCAGTGTGGTGCTTACGTATGACAATTACTCTTTCAAAGGAAATGCCATCGAAGGCCTTCGGGAATTTCGCCGGCTAACGAGCATTGCAAACCCCAACCGTCGTACCGAAATCTTCGAAAATCTCATCATCCGTAACGAGAAAAACTCCAGCTCTCGGCTAAATGGCTCCTTCGTCCACCAAGTGACTTTACAAAATTCCACCTTAACCCAGTTCAGCAGTGGCGGTACCATCGAAGGGAGAAATATTGCCGGTCGGGCTATCAAAATGACTCAGGGAACCCTTAGGAACTATGACGTATCCTGTATTCTATCTGGCACGTTGATGCCCAAGCAAGGCAGCGAAAGCTGGGTAATCACCCATGGCACAGGTCAGCCATTTACACACAGCCTCAGCTATACCGGGGAAAATCCCTGCAAATCGACCGCTACGCTGACGCTACAGGATGGACGGGTGATAGTAGTGCAGTCACCTTGAAATCCTATTTTAGAGTAAATTCGGAGGAAGCCGGAAACAGCAAAATATTCAACTTCAAACCTCACATAAACATTCCAAACAAAAAACCCCGGCCTTTCAGCCAGGGTTTTTCTATTTAATTTAAAACTTGATCAATACCTGTAATACTCCGGCTTGAACGGTCCGCTGACCGATACGCCGATATATTCAGCTTGGTCCGGCCTAAGGGTATCGAGTTCGACGCCCAATTTCGCTAAGTGCAGGGAAGCCACTTTCTCATCCAAGTGTTTAGGCAATACATACACGCCAGGCTCATAATTCTTGGAATTGTTCCACAACTCGATCTGTGCCAAGGTCTGATTGCTGAATGAATTGGACATCACGAAGGATGGGTGGCCTGTAGCACAGCCCAAGTTCACCAAGCGGCCTTCTGCAAGGACGATGATTTCTTTGCCCTCCACATTGTACAGGTCAACCTGTGGCTTGATGACATCTTTGGTATGTCCGTAGTTTTTATTCAACCAAGCCATATCGATCTCGTTGTCAAAGTGGCCAATGTTGCAGACGATCGCCTTGTCTTTCAGTGCCAGGAAATGTTCCTTCACCACGATGTCTTTGTTGCCGGTAGCAGTGACCACGATATCAGCTTCTTTCACTGCATCGACCATTCTCTTAACGGCAAAACCGTCCATTGCGGCCTGAAGCGCGCAGATTGGGTCAATTTCGGTCACGATCACCCTGGCACCCGCACCGCGCAGTGACGCTGCGGAGCCTTTGCCTACATCTCCATAGCCGGCTACGACGGCGACCTTACCTGCCATCATGATATCTGTTGCGCGACGGATAGCGTCAACGAGTGATTCCTTGCAGCCGTATTTGTTGTCGAACTTGGATTTGGTCACGGAGTCGTTGACGTTGATGGCGGGCATCGGAAGCGTGCCATTTTTCATGCGCTCATATAGTCTATGTACACCGGTGGTAGTCTCTTCAGACAAACCTTTGATTCCCGCAATCAACTCAGGGTAGTTGTCAAATACCATGTTGGTAAGGTCTCCCCCATCGTCCAAAATCATATTGAGCGGCTTTCTTTCCTCTCCAAAAAACAGCGTTTGCTCGATGCACCAGTCAAATTCCTCAGCTGTCATTCCTTTCCAAGCGTATACAGATATTCCTGCTGCCGCAATGGCCGCTGCTGCATGGTCCTGGGTCGAGAAAATGTTGCAGGATGACCAAGTCACCTCTGCGCCCAAAGCAGCCAAAGTCTCTATCAAGACTGCAGTTTGGATAGTCATGTGTAGACAGCCAGCGATACGCGCACCTTTGAGTGGCTGCGACGGGCCGTATTCTTCACGGATAGCCATCAAGCCGGGCATTTCCGCTTCGGCCAATTTGATTTCTTTTCTTCCCCATTCGGCCAAGGATATGTCCTTCACCTTGAACTTCACGTATTTTTCAGATTTGATTTCTGACATGATTGTATAATTAAATGATTGATTTTCAATTTGAGCTGGCAAAGTTAAGGCATTTCGTTCAAATAAATATCACAGAAACCTGAGCTCCTTGAATGCATATCTGTGCACCGATCCGCTTTTCTTCTCGATCCGTAGCCGCCCATCGTCCTCAATACCAAGGATTTTTCCTTCAAATTCCTCCCCATCATCGTACCTTGCCCAAGCGCTGGACCTGAACAAGTGCTGCAGGTAGTCCGATTTGATTTGCTGCCTGTTTCCTTTTTTCAACAACAAATATTGGCGCTCCAGGTTTTTGACCAAGAGTTTCAAGATCTCCCATTTGTCAAACTCCTGACCAGCGAGTGTAGCCATCGAGCATGCGTAAGGGAGTGAAAAGTTCCTTTGATTGATGTTGAGGCCTATGCCTATCACAGAATACTCGATTGAGGTATTTTGGATCAGGTTTTCGATCAGGACGCCTCCGATTTTCCCGGATTGATCGTGTACAAGGTCATTGGGCCATTTGACCCAAATACCCGACAGATAGGAAGAAAGGGTTTCCCAAATCGCCAAGCTAACGACCATGTTTAACCAAAACTGCTCGGTAGGCATCAGGTAATCTGGACGTAGCACGATAGAAAAGGTCAGGTTTTTGCCCGGCTCAACCACCCAAACATTGCCCCGCTGCCCACGTCCCTTCGTCTGATTGTCTGTGATGATGATGCTGCCTTCGGCGATTTCCTTTGCCTTCAGCCGCCTCAGTGCTTCATCGTTGGTCGAGTGACACTCTGTCAGGTGAATGATGTCTTTTCCCAAAAAAACCGTGTTGGCAAGGATTTTATACATAAGGGATTGGTTATTTGCTACTCAAAATGGAACTTTGCTTGGCAGGCAATCGGATAAAACCTAACTTGTAAAATTACTTCAAACAAAAACATGACAGCAGAAGAGCTGAGCAAAATTATAGTAAAAGGAATGGAAGATAAAAAAGCTTCCGACATTGTGGTGATGGACTTGCGGGGCGTAAAGAATTCCTTCACCGATTTTTTTGTGATTTGTTCTGGAAACTCGGACACGCAGATTGAGGCGATATCCGATTCGATAGAGGAAACAACATTAAAATTAAAGGAAAAACCCTTTCGCAGTGAGGGAAAGACCAACAAGCAGTGGATCTTGATGGATTACGTCAACGTCGTAGCCCACATCTTTTTGAAAGATAGGAGGAAATTCTACGGCTTGGAGGAGTTGTGGGGAGATGCAAAGATCACCCACATCGAATCCTGACCCGCCTGTTGAACTTTACGACCCAAATAGCGTTTTACAAACAATTGAATCCATAAGGAAGAATGAGCGAGAACAATAAAAATAAAAACTTCATGCCGAAGACACCCCAGAAGCCCAACTTTCAGCTTTGGCTGATCATTGCGGCAGTGATCGTGTTGGTAGGCATCACTTGGTTTAACCAAAGGAATAGCGTAATCGAAAAACAACTAAAGGATTTCGAGGACATGTACTTGGCAAACGACGTGGCCAAGGTCATGGTGATCTACAACCAAAATGTGGTAGAAGTGAGCCTGAAGTCCGAGGCCTTGCAAAACAGCAAGTACAAGAATGAACTTGAAGCGAATAGTCCGTTCTACAATCCCGCTGGTCCACACTATCAGATCAGGATCGCATCGGTAGACAAATTCATCGATTATTTCAATGAATTGGAATCCAAAATGCCCGAGGGATCCCGTATTGGCTACACAGCCAAAACCCAAGAGTCTTGGACAAATTGGTTCTCCAGCTTTGGCTTCTTGATTCTCCTATTCCTATTCTTCTGGATTATGATGCGCCGTATGGCAGGACCTAGCGGTCCGGGTGGGCAGATTTTCAATGTGGGAAAATCCAAAGCCCAGCTCTTTGACGCTGAAAATAAAGTCAAGATCACTTTTGACAATGTGGCAGGCCTTGACGAGGCGAAAGAGGAAATCCAAGAAATCGTGGAGTTCTTGAAAAACCCAGGTAAATTCACCAAACTCGGGGGTAAGATTCCGAAAGGAGCCCTATTGGTAGGCCCTCCGGGAACCGGCAAGACCTTGTTGGCAAAAGCCGTGGCCGGGGAAGCAGGCGTTCCTTTCTTTACCTTGTCCGGCTCCGACTTCGTGGAAATGTTTGTCGGCGTCGGTGCCGCGCGGGTTCGTGACCTGTTCAAACAAGCCAAGGAAAAAGCACCTTGTATCATCTTCATCGATGAGATCGACGCCATCGGACGTTCACGTGGAAAGGGCCAAATGCCCGGTTCCAATGACGAACGTGAAAATACACTGAACTCCTTGTTGGTAGAAATGGACGGATTTGGTACCGACAGCGGTGTAATCGTACTGGCAGCGACCAACAGGCCTGATGTACTGGATTCGGCTCTGTTACGTCCAGGTCGTTTTGATAGACAAATCTCCATCGACAAGCCGGATATCGTGGGTCGGGAAGCGATCTTCAAAGTGCATCTTAAGCCAATCAAAACATCCGATGATGTGGATGCCAAGAAATTGGCGGCACAGACCCCTGGCTTTGCCGGGGCGGAGATCGCCAACGTCTGCAACGAAGCTGCGCTGATTGCAGCGCGAAGAAACAAGACTGCCGTGGATATGCAGGATTTCCAAGATGCCGTTGACAGGGTGATTGGCGGATTGGAGAAGAAAAACAAGATCATTTCTCCTGAGGAAAAGAAAATCGTAGCCTACCACGAAGCAGGTCATGCCGTGGCCGGATGGTTTTTGGAACACGCCGATCCCTTGGTGAAAGTGAGTATCGTGCCCCGCGGCGTAGCGGCGTTGGGTTACGCACAATACCTGCCCAAGGAGCAGTTCCTCTACCAAACCGAACAATTGGTAGACGAGATGTGTATGACCCTTGGCGGTCGTGCCTCCGAGGAAATCATCTTCGGTAAAATCTCCACCGGTGCACTCAGCGACTTGGAAAGGGTTACCAAAATGGCCTATTCGATGGTTTCGGTATACGGTATGAACGACAAGATCGGAAACGTTTCCTTCTACGACAGCAAATCATCTGAATACAGGATGACCAAGCCATACTCTGAGACAACCGCCGAAACCATCGATGAGGAAGTTAGGAAGCTGGTGGCTTTCTCCTATGAGCGCACCAAAGAACTGCTCAACCATAAAAGGGAACAGCTTGAAATTCTGGCCAAGGAGCTGTTGGAAAAAGAAATCCTTTTCCAAACTGACTTGGAAAGATTGATAGGTAAAAGGCCGTTTGCGAAGGAAACCACCTACGAGGCTTTCACCAAGAAAACCCCAAAGGTAGCTGCTAAAGAAGAAGCAGAACCAAAGGCAGAATCTGGGGAAAAAGTCCCTGCTGACAGTTCTACCGTGAGTTTCAGCAGCAATGGCAGCGGCATTTCCCATTCCAATGATCAATCGGAACTGGCGGATCCAACAAAACAATAGCGAATCAATCAGCAATGAATAAATAAGCCTCCTTCATGGAGGCTTTTTTCTTTCCTGTTATCTTTGGCCGATATCACTCAAGGCATGAACTTAAAAATTCACGACAAGAAGGTTTTTTTTGCATCTGACTTCCACCTTGGCGCACCCAACGAAACACTAAGCAAGGCAAGGGAAAAAAAGATCATTGCCTGGCTGGACAGCATCGAAAATGAAGCGGCGGCAATATTTCTGGTGGGGGATATCTTCGATTTTTGGTTTGAATATGAAAAAGTGATCCCAAAAGGCTTTGTAAAGTTCATTGCCAAAGTATCAGCCCTGCGCGACAAAAATGTCCCTATATTCTTTTTCACCGGAAACCATGACCTGTGGATGGATGATTATTTCACCAAAGAGCTTGGAATTCCTGTTTTTGATCATCCTATTGAAGTCAAGATTGAAGATAAGGTGTTCCTCGTCGGACATGGAGACGGCTTGGGTCCCGGAGATACCCAATATAAGATCCTGAAAAAAATCTTTACCAACCCCATTTGCCAATGGCTGTTCAAGTGGCTGCATCCTGACCTGGGGGTACGCATCGCACAAAAATGGTCGAAGAACAGCCGCATTTCGAACAACTCCAAAAACGAGGACACCTTCAAGGGCGACGACGAATGGCTTTGGGCATATTGCAAGCAAGTGGAAGCAAGCAAGCATTTTGATTATTACGTGTTTGGCCACCGACACTTGCCCTTGGAATTGCCTGTAGGAAACAAATCGAGGTACTTCAACCTAGGCGAATGGATCAACAATTTCACCTACGGAGTATTTGACGGAAAAGAATTCAAATTGGAAAAATGGCAAGGATAAAAGCGCTGTTGCTACTTTTTCTCGCTCTTGGTAGTGGAAAAGCGTCCTCCCAGGAATCTGAATGGGGTGATTTTGTCGCCGTGGAATTTCCGCGTTTGGACAAAATCTCTCTTGATAACCAAGATTTTTTGTTTGTCGCCGACCCTGAGGGAAACCTCTACCAATACAATCTCTCTGGGCAGCGCATCAACAACTTCTCCCCTCCCCGTCAGGGTCGACTTACACAATTGGAAGCATTTTGGACAGTCAATATCTTCACTTTTTCCACTGACCTGCAGGAATACCGGATTTTGGACCGTTTTATCAACCCAATCTCCGAAAACAAGATCCCAGCCGAGAATATCGCCTTGGCCAAAGCCGTAACATTGGGAAACAACAATATCATTTGGATCCTTGATGAAACAGATCTCTCGATCAAGCAATTTGATTTTCGCACCCGCCGGATTTTGCAGCAGCAGCCTTTGAACCTTGTGTTGGAAAATACCAGCCTTGACGTCCTCGATATCCGTGAGCATCAAAACCTGCTCTTTCTTAACATTGCCGGCCAGGGCATTTACATTTTTGACAACCAAGGAAATTTTATCAAAAGGCTGCAAGTATTCCCAAATGGCCGTCTAAGCTTCTGGAAGGGCTATTTATTTTTGGTGGAAAAAGACTCCATCCGACTTGTGGACTTCCAATCCGGCGCCGAAGAACAATTTAAGCTGTCGCTAGGTACGGAAGTGACGGGAATTTTGGTGAACCGCAAGGCTGTCATACTCTACAACAACCGTGGATTTAGGATTTATCAAAAAGAAAATACCCCATTGAAGGGGTATTGAATACTCTTTAGGGCTAGCTCAGATTTTATCCGATTGCGACCAAAGTAATGTCAAATATCAAATCCTCGCCTGCCAGTTGGTGATTGGCATCCAAGGTGATTTTTTCCTCATCCACATAGACTACTTTCACCGGCACGGGCTGACCCATTTGGTTTTGAAGCGAAAGCTCCATGCCAACTTCAGGCTTGATCGATGGGGGCACTTGATTCATGGGAATATCCAGCATCATATCCTCGCGCTTTTCGCCATAGGCTTCAATGCATGGAATTGTCACGCTTTTTTGGTCACCCACAGCCATACCGTAAACGGCAGCGTCAAAACCCTTAATCATGTTTCCGTCACCAAGTGTAAAACCAAGTGGCGACCTTCCTTCCGAAGAATCAAAAACGGTTCCGTTGAGCAATCTTCCAGTGTAATGGACCTTCACCGCATCTCCCTTTCCTGCAATAGACATAATTTTCTTTTTTAGTGGAGTACAAAGGTAGGCATTCCGAGACGCAATCAAAACTGACGGACACATCATAGCGGACAGTGTTCGGTAATGATATATTTATGTACGTTTTCGAACATATTTCAATCAATCGGGCTAGATTTAGGCTAAATCAGAGCCCTTTTGAAGGATGGCATCATTTTGTCAATAGAAGTTTCACCAAATAATCGCATACCATGGAAAGCCCCCAACTCGGAAAAATCCTCATCATTGACGACAACGAGGACTTGCTCTTTGCCGCAAAGATGTTTTTGAAAAAACATGCCAAAGAAGTCACCATCGAGAAAGACCCCAGAAGGATTCCTTTTTTGATCAATAACAACAGCTTCGACGTCATTCTCTTGGACATGAACTTCACCGACGACACCACCTCGGGCAAGGAAGGTTTCCATTGGCTGAAGCAAATCAAGGAAATTGATCCAAGCGCCGTAGTCATCCTGATCACGGCATTTGGGGATGTGGAGATGGCAGTACGCGCGCTCAAGGAAGGGGCGACTGATTTCATCCTGAAGCCTTGGCAAAACGAAAAACTTTTGGCCACGCTTACGGCGGCCTCCCGGCTAAAGGAAAGCTACAACCAAGTCGAAAAGCTCTCCACCAAACAGAAACAACTCCAATCCGAACTCAAAAAGCCCTATGCCGACATCATCGGTCAGAGTGCGTCGATGAAGAACATTTTCTCCATCATTGACAAAGTCGCGCAGACAGATGCCAACATCTTGATTTTGGGTGAAAATGGTACAGGTAAGGAATTGATCGCAAGGGCTATCCACGACCGTTCGCACCGCAAGGATGAGATATTCGTAGGCGTGGACATGGGTGCCATTACAGAGACCCTTTTCGAGAGTGAGCTCTTTGGGCATAAAAAGGGATCCTTCACCGATGCCAAGGAAGACCGTCCCGGCAGGTTCGAAATTGCTGACAACGGGACCCTTTTCCTTGATGAAATCGGAAACCTAAGTATGCCATTGCAATCCAAACTGCTTACCGTATTGCAACGCAGGGAAGTTACCAGAATCGGTAGCAACAAGGCTGTCCCGGTGGACATACGTCTGATCTGCGCTACCAACATGCCCGTGCACGAGATGGTCTTGGATAATACCTTCCGCCAAGATTTGCTATATCGGATCAACACTGTCGAGATATTCCTTCCACCACTCCGTGAGCGGCAGGATGATATTCCGATCCTCGCCAACCATTTTCTGAAATCCTATGCGCAGAAGTACAGGAAAGAATTTGAGGGATTTACACCAAATGCCATGCAGATGCTGCAAAAATACCACTGGCCTGGTAACATCCGCGAGCTGCAGCACGCCATCGAGCGGGCGATCATCATGGCTGATGGCAAGCAATTGGACACCAGGGATTTCTTCTTCCTTTCTTCCAAACCGGTCAATGAAAAGGCACCCGCAATGGCCAATACCTACAATCTGGACGAAATGGAAAAAAGCACCATCCAAAGAGCAATCGACAAGAACGGAGGAAACATTTCAAAAGCCGCAAAAGAGCTGGGACTAACCCGCGCTTCTTTGTACAGAAGATTGGAAAAATATGGATTATAAAATTGGACTGCTCGGGCGGATCATACTACTAGCAGTATCACTGTTTGTACTTGCTTATTGCATCCTGAGTAGTGCGGGGGTATTCCTCATAGCGCTGTTTATCATCGTGGTACTGGCACAGGTGGTCTTTTTGATTGGCTATTCCGAAAATTCATTCAAAAAAGTCCGCCAATTTCTCAACAACATCAAACAGGACAATTACAGCAACGTCTATCCGGTCAAATTCGATGGTACGGAGACGGACGATCTGCACATAGAGTTCAATGCGATCCTCGCCAAACTCAAGGAAGACCAAGCCGAAAAAGAAGCCAATTACCAATATTTCCGATCAGTTTTCCAACACCTCAGCATCGGCCTGATTACATTCAACGAAGAGGGGAAAATCCAAATCGTCAATACTGCCGCCAAGCGGATGCTGAACATCTCCAATCTGGCAAACATCTCCGAGGTCGAAAAAATCAACAAAGAACTGCATCATGCGATCCATTCGCTAAGGACCGGCGGAAGCGAATTGATCAAGATCGCGCATCCCGATGGGATTATGCAACTTTCTGTGTATGTCATCGAATTGGTGATGCGGGAATCCAAATTCAAATTGGTATCCCTGCAGAATATCCAAAGTGAGCTTGAGGAAAAAGAAATGGAGGCTTGGCAAAACCTCATCAAGGTGCTGACCCATGAGATCATGAACAGCATCGCACCAATTTCTTCCTTGGCAGCCACCGTCAAGAGTGACATGGAATCCAAAATCAATTCCGCTTCCCAATTGGACGCGCACGACTTGGAGGATTACCTGATGGCGCTTTCCACGATTGAAAAAAGAAGCGAAGGCATGATCAAATTTGTCTCCGACTTCAGAAGTCTAGCCCACATCCCAGCACCTAAGTTCCAGGCAATTCAGCTGCATTCATTGTTTGAGCATTTGGAAGTACTGCTGCAGCATCAGTTTGACCAACACCAAATCCAATTCAGGAAAAAAATCGAACCCGAAGATCTGATCCTTTTTGGCGATCAGAGTTTGATCGAGCAGGTCCTGATTAATCTGATCCAAAATGCCATTCAGGCAGTCGAAGACTCCGTCACGCGGGTGATTAGGCTGGAAGCTTTTATCGACGAGTCCGGCAAAATCATCATCGAAGTAGCCGATTCCGGAAAGGGAATTGACGAGGAGGCGCTTCCAAAAATCTTCATCCCATTTTTCACTACCAAGAAAAAAGGCTCAGGAATCGGACTGAGCCTCTCGAAACAAATCATGCGCCGCCACAAAGGCAACATTCAGGTACGTTCGGAACTTGGTAGCGGCACGGTATTCAAGCTGATTTTCAACGGCTAGCGGACCTTTCGTAAATGAAAATCTCACCATCACAACGCAACCAGGAATCGTTCACAAGCTGGTAATCGGTGTTGATAAAAAGCCTTTCTTCGGTTGTCGAGTTGCAATTGACAATGAGTTCCGGCTTCGTTTCAAACACCAGCCTCAAATTCAACAACTGCTCCTCGCTTGTATTGGGAATAATTGTAAACTTGCCTAATGCCTTTATCGGCTGTCCTGTATCCGTGTCGATACGGGTGGAAGTTTTTGCAAAACCACCTCCCGCAAAAAACTCATACTTTTCCGTAAATCCGATATCCTGACCTACGATTGGATCTCCACCCCTCGCCTCGACGAGCTTCACCAACTCCCAAGGGCCATTCACGCTTGTAGGGACATTTTCCTCTTTGTCGCAGGAAATCATTCCAAACGACGTCATCGCCATGATCAATGCCAATAAAACTTTCTTCATATCGACTTGAAATCTGAACTTTTGCTGTGAAGACGGACAATTTCTCGATTCCGTTTCATGCGGCTGCGAATTTCATGCATTTTCCCCAATTCCAGAAACGGAAAATCACAATTCGAACAAATAAGCGTGGACGGATTCCTTAACGTTTTCTTCACATTCACAGATACTTGGGGCAAAAACTTATTTTAATCATAACACGCTGTTTAAGACTGGATTAAACGAGAGTTTTAACTTTCGAGCAAATCCTAATCCACTTGAAAACCCACTTCAAAACCATCATCATCTCCGACGTGCATCTTGGCACCAAGGGATCAAAGGCCAAGGAGGTTGCAAGGTTTCTCAAACAATACAGTTGCGAAAACCTCATCCTCAACGGCGACATCATCGACGGCTGGCAATTGAAAAAATCCGGCTCCTGGAAGCGCAAGCATACGCGCTTTTTCAACAGAATCCTCAAGATGATCGAGCGTGACCAAACCAAGGTAACCTATCTCCGCGGAAACCACGACGACTTCTTGGATCAAATCCTGCCCATCCAGATCGGAAATCTTTCGATTCAATACGACATGATTTATGAAAGTCATGGGAAAAAATATTTCATCACGCATGGGGATATTTTTGACAGTGTCACGACAAATCTGCGCTGGATCGCCTATTTGGGAGATGTGGGGTACACCTTTCTGCTGTGGCTAAATCGCCTGGTGAACTACCATCGGAGGAAACGTGGCCTCCCCTATTATTCATTGAGCCAATATGTCAAGGGGAAAGTAAAAACTGCTGTATCCTACATTGACCAATACGAAGAGGAATTGGCGAAAATGGCGAAATCCAAAGGCTGTGACGGCATTATTTGCGGCCACATCCACAAAGCCGAAAACAGGATGATTGATGGCATCCTGTACCTCAACTCGGGTGATTGGGTGGAAACGATGAGCGCATTGGCCGAAGACCACGACGGCAATTGGCAGTTGATCTACTACAATGAGATCAACTTCAAGAAATCATACAGCTCTGAAGACGACAAAACCATCTCGATCGAGCAACCGCGGGAACTGAAAACGGTCGCTTTCGAATCGCTTTCAAAGGGCCTGAAAATCCCAAATTTCTTCTTCTAGAATGAAATTTCTGTTCATCGTCCAAGGCGAAGGTCGCGGGCATATGACCCAAGCGATTGCCCTTTCCCAAAAACTGGAATCCTGGGGGCATATCGTATCCGCGGTATGTATCGGAAAAAGTGCAAGGCGGCAAATTCCGGCATTTGTACATCAAAAAATCTCAGCGCCGATTTACCTTTTCGAGAGTCCGAATTTCGTGACCGACGAAAAACAAAAGTCCATTTTACTCTGGAAAACAATTACCTACAATCTCGGTCAGATCAATAAGTATCAAAAGAGCCTTCGGATTATCGACGAACAAGTCAATAAATACCAGCCCGATGTGATTCTGAATTTTTATGATATTCTTGGTGGTCTTTACAAATTGCTTTACAAGCACACGGGCGAGTTCTGGACCATCGGTCACCAATATTTGATCGAGCATCCGGAGTTTCCTTTTGCCCCCAATCAGACTCTCGCCAAGTGGCTTTTCAAACTTAACACGAATCTCACTGCGATCGGCGCATCAAAAAAGTTGGCGCTCTCATTTAGAAATTTTGCATCATCGTCAAACAAAAATCTGTATATACTGCCCCCACTCCTGAGGAGGGAAGTAAAGGATCTCCAACCCAAAAACGATGATTTTTTCCTATGCTATATGGTCAATCCAGGCTATGGACAAGAAGTGATCAACTTTGCGACTGCAAATCCAAACATTGAAATTGTGGCTTTTTGGGACCATAAATCAATGCCTAACGGGAACAAACCAGTCCCAAACTTGATTTTCCACCAAGTGAATGACAGGCTTTTCTTGGAAAAAATGGCTTCCTGCAAGGGCCTTGTAAGCACGGCCGGATTTGAGTCGATTTGCGAAGCGATGTATATGGGAAAGCCTGTCATGATGGTGCCTGTCGCTGGACAGTACGAGCAAGCCTGCAATGCCATGGATGCGGAAATATCAGGCGCAGGAATTCAAAGCACGGATTTTGACTTCCGGAAACTTATAGAATACATAGATCAAAAGGGGACAGAAGCTCTGGATTCTAAAACTTGGTTTGACCAATTTGATTCATTGTTTTTGAAAATTATTGCCGAAAACGATAAGCCACCGCTAAATTCCAGCTCGGTTAGAAGAGTAAAAAAATCGAAGGCTTTCGGAATTTTATCTTCCTGAAAAGAATCAAATAAGTTTCAGTCACCCCTTCATTCAATCTAAAACGATTGCGATAATTTTTTTCCGAATTCGGGTCTTCCTTCTTCCGATCATTTCGATTTACCCTATGCAAAAATCAGTAAATTGGGAAGTCGAATTTTTACAGGTTAGTTATGACAGAAGAGAAAAAACGGCTTCAGGAGACGAAGGATGGCGTTTACAATTGGAAGAAATGGGGCCCATACCTGACCGAACGCCAATGGGGTACCGTACGCGAAGACTATAGTCCAAACGGTGCCGCCTGGGACAACGTCACCCACGACGACGCGCGAAGCAAAGCCTATCGCTGGGGTGAGGAGGGCATCGGCGGAATCTCTGACGACAAACAAACCCTCTGTATAGCTTGGGCCTTTTGGAACGGGAAAGATCCTTTTATCAAAGAAAGGCTTTTTGGGTTGACAGGACCGCAGGGCAACCACGCGGAGGACGTGAAGGAAATCTACTATTATCTCGATTCCACGCCCACGCACAGCTACATGAAGATGCTGTACAAGTACCCCCAAAACGAATTTCCATATACCCAACTTTTGGAGGAAAACCGGAAGCGGACCAAAAACGACCCCGAATTTGAGATCATTGATACAGGTATATTTGACCAAGATGAATACTTCGATATTTTCATCGAGTATGCCAAAAAATCACACGAAGACATCTCTGGATTTGCCACGATCCACAACCGAGGGCTAAAAGATGCAGATATTTGGGTGATGCCGACTTTTTGGTTCCGAAAAACCTGGTTTACCGGCCAAGAAGCTTTCATGCCAAAGCTGACAAAAACCGCCGATCATGTCGTCAAGGCATACACTCCTAATATGGGTAATTATTTCATCAATTTTGATGGAAATCCGGAGATCAGGTTTTGCGATAACGAGACGAACCGCGAGCGTCTTTACAACATCCCCAACGACAAGAAATACCTCAAAGACGCCATCAACGACTTCGTTACCAAGGGCTACCAGCAATATTTGAATCCAAAGGATTTTGGGACCAAAACGGCTGCAATCTATAAACTTACCGTCCCGGCGGGTGGAAGCGCAGTGGTCAAGTTCAGGATGATGCACCAGCAGTCAAAAGACGCCTTGGAACACTGTGACGCAATTTTGGAAGAAAGGAAAAGGGATGCAGATGAATTTTATGGAGAAATCCAAGAGCGCGTAAAGGACCCTGAAATGCGGAATATCCAACGTCAAGCCTATGCCGGGATGATGTGGGGCAAGCAGTTTTACTACTATAATGTAGACCGTTGGCTTGACGGCGACCCTGGACGATACCAACCGCCAAAGGAGAGGAAAAAGGGCCGCAACAGCAGCTGGCGACACATGTACAACCAAGATATCATCTCCATGCCTGACAAGTGGGAGTATCCTTGGTATGCGGTTTGGGATTCGGCCTTCCACTGTGTTCCGATTGCGAGGATAGATCCTGAGTTTGCAAAAGACCAGCTTATCCTGTTTCTCAACGATTCATACCTCCATCCAAACGGACAAATACCCGCATATGAGTGGAATTTTTCCGATGTAAATCCTCCAGTCCATGCCTATGCCGTACAGCGGGTCTATCAGATAGACAAAAAAATGAACGGGGGAAAGGGTGACCGGGACTTTTTGGAACGCTGCTTCCACAAGCTGATGATCAACTTCACGTGGTGGGTCAACCAAAAGGACAGCGACGGCAAGAACATCTTTGAAGGTGGTTTCCTTGGTCTAGACAATATTTCAGTTATCGATCGCTCCCATGCCCATCGCTACAAGGGAAAACTGGAACAAGCAGATGCGACGTCTTGGATGGCTATGTTTTCGCTTAACATGCTTCGGATATCCTTGGACCTCTGCGAGTTCAACAAAAACTATCAATACACGGCGATCAAGTTCCTAGAGCATTTCCTCCATATTGCGGGGGCAATGAGCAATATCTCCGAAGAGCACATCAGCCTCTGGAACGATGAGGAAAACTTCTTTTTTGACGTTTTTCACCTACCTGGAAAAGAGCCAAAGGTGATGAAACTCAAATCCATTGTAGGCATCATACCTTTGTTCGCAGTGGAATCGATCAAGGTGGATATGTTTGAGAGCCTTCCGGACTTCAAGGAAAGACTGGAGTTCTTCCTAAAGGAAAAACCCAAAATGGCAGCTTTGGTCTCGAGCTGGATCAAGCCAGGATACGAGAAACGGAGGTTGTTTGCCCTCCTGAGGGGACACAGAATGAAGAGCATCCTCCAAAAAATGCTTGACCCGAACGAGTTCCTAAGCGACTATGGCATCAGGTCGCTGTCGAAATACCACCTCAAAAAACCCTATAGCGTCAAAATCAACGGTGACCTGCTGACTGTCAGGTACACTCCTGGGGAATCCGACTCGCTGATGTTTGGGGGCAATTCCAACTGGCGTGGGCCGATCTGGTTTCCCATCAACCACTTGATCATCGAATCGCTCCGCAAATTCGATTACTACTATGGTGGCGAATTCTCGATCGAATACCCGACCGGCTCGGGAAATTACGTCACGATGGATTTGATTGCCAAAGAGCTTTCGCTCCGTTGCATCAGGCTGTTTTTGCCGGATGAAAATGGAAACCGACCGGTATATGCCCATTATGAAAAATTCCAGAAAGACCCCCATTTCAAGGACCACATCCTGTTTTACGAGTATTTCCACGGAGACAATGGCCGAGGCCTCGGCGCTTCGCACCAAACGGGTTGGACTGGCCTCGTCGCCGAGATGATCCACAAGTATTACAAAACCGAAAGCACATCCAAAGACAATGCTGAGTCCTTTTTTAGAATTTGAGCGGATAGAAGCTGGCTGCGATGAAGTCGGGCGGGGTTGCCTTTGCGGGCCGGTGGTGGCGGCGGCGGTCATTTTGCCACCCGACTTCGCCAACGCTTTTGTCAATGACTCAAAAAAATTGACCCGGGAAAGCCGGAATGCCTTGGTCAATGAGATCAAATCCGAAGCCATTGCCTGGTCCATCGCCGAGGCAAGTGTGGAGGAAATCGACCGGATCAATATTCTCAGAGCGTCTTTTCTAGCCATGAGCCGGGCAATTGAAGCACTAAATGTGAAACCCCAACACCTGCTGATCGACGGCAACAGGTTTAGCAGCCATTTGACAATACCTTATACCTGTATCGTAAAGGGCGACGGAAAATTCGCGAGCATAGCCGCAGCATCCATCTTGGCAAAAGTTTACCGTGACGAAATGATGGAACGCTATGCCGAGCAGTACCCGGGATATGGCTGGGAAACAAATGTGGGCTACCCAACACATTCACATCGGGAAGGAATTCTGAAACTCGGCACCACACCGCTGCACCGAAAAAGTTTCAGGCTGCTGCCTGATCAACTGGAATTTGATTTCTAAAACCGGAGAAGCATGTACCCTTGAGGAACATATTTGGTCAGGGTCGTCAGCATCGACAACGCGAGTTGCGCCCCCTGCCACATATCGCTTGGCTTCATATCGCGCGCGATGAGCGATTGGCCACAAATATAGAACTCGACCCCAGCGTCCTTCAAAGCTTCATAGACAGGAAGGTTTGGATTTTTGTAGCCATAGAGCTTTTCATAGTATGCATCTCCGAGGATGCTAAAAACCGCACCACCATGTACCGCCACTTTCACCTGGATATGCTCATGCTTGACGCCGCCGATGCCATGGAGGTTGATCATGCGGGCAATATTGTCCACCATTCGGTTGATTTGCTTTGGATCGTCGGCAGGTGAGACGAGGTCAATGATGATCTTGAATTCTCCGTTTGGATCGGGCTTTTCTGTCGCTTCAGGTATTTCATATATACCACCAAAGCCCTTTATGATCGGAAATTGGGCCGTCTGGCCATTGGCTGCAAATGCAAACGTTAGAAAAACAAGTGGCGCAAAAAAGGTTTTCATTATTGCAAACATGGGATCGGTCAAGGATATTTTCGAAAAAGTACCCAAAAAATCACCACCATCAAACCTCTATTTTTTTGACTACATAACGCTGAATGCCATTGATGTTCTCAATACCCAACACGACAAACTTGTTCTCCTTCCAATGATACACCCTGACTTCTTCCCATCCAGAGAGATTTCGCTGCGTTTTTAGAAAATCATCGATTTTGAGCAATCCAGTAAGGTTTCCTTCCTCAATCTGATAGAGCTTGAAGCCCGGTAGCACGTTAATTTTCGGGCTTCCCTCAAAAACGAAATACAAATCCCTTTCGACCAGCCCGAGGGTACTATAATTTGCCAAGGCTCCTCCCAATCCATAAAAAACCTTCACCGATGTGTCGTAAACGCGTTCGCCTTTGTAGTCGAGCAGGACAAAATGTACAAATTTCCTTACCACTCGGTCGGAACTGGAAGCAAGTACGATATAATCGCCATTGGTCTTGGAATGATATATCACCATTTCCCTCCTGAGGTTTTTTGCATTTTTCCGCCGGCCGGGGTTCTTTTTATAGTCAAAAAAACCCTCCAAGGACTGCATGGGGTGGATTTTTGCGGATTGTTCTAGGAAATCATTGACCGCAACATGGTAGTATCCGGAAAATTGCTCCCCCTGCTTTTTGGCATAAGTCCCGACAATGCTATAGCCTAACCCAGAGGTCGAGATCAACTTCGCCGATTTAAAGATCAGCTTTTTCGGCCCCGGGGGACGTATTTCCATTTCGTAGACCTTTGTTCCTAAAGTCGAAAACCCAATCATCTTAAGCGATTGATTGTTGAAATCACCTTTTTTGTGAAGCAGCATATCAAAAACATCACCTTCTACCTGTACATCCCATACCCTTGTTTTTGGATAGTACAATTCGGAAAGCGAAATCAAAATCCCGGTACGATAGTCGTATAATTGGACGAAATCACCTTTCTCGAGCGATTCAACGACCAATAGCGTATTTCCGATAATCTTGAATCGATCAACCTTCCCAAGGTTGATCGAAATTGGGTAGAACTTGATATCCTGGGTCTTAGTGTCGACGACACTGATCATCTTGTATGAACTCCGGTTGGAGAGTAGCAGGTATACCTTATCATCAGCTACCTCATGATTGACTCCAAAGAAATCCCTTCCAATTCGGTATTCTTCAAAAAGCTGATGGTCGAAATTTCCGTCCTTGAGCGACAATGACAGTACCCCCAAAACAGGATCAACTTGATAGGTAAGTACAAAATCCTCCCCCGTTACAACGCCACTGTTTGCCCCGAATCCAAGTGGGCTTTCGGTCTGTTGGCTCAATTCCTGACAAAACCCACCGACGGAAAAAAGAAATAATATTAAAGTCGTTCGAAATAGAAATGCGAAGCGTCTTGACATAACGGAATTTACGCCCCAGAAATGAAATGGTTTTTTTAAAACCAAACACTTTAGGAAGTTGGTGCTGGACTTTCTTGGGTTTTCCCCTTTGGTCGTGGCACAAATCTAGGAACGCGGGCTTGATATGATTTGTATTCGGGGTATTTTGAAGCACTGATTTCCTCGCTGAAATTGGAACTGCCCTGAAAAAGAATCAATAACAAAAGGCAGCCGACTATTGACCAATTGAGCCATTGGCCAGAAGCGGTTACAGAGAAAAAGTAGAAAGTCACCCAGAAACCCTGCTCACCGAGGTAATTGGGATGGCGGGAAATGGCCCAAAGCCCCTTGTCCAAAAAACCCTTTGCAAAATCCCCCACAAGCAACTTCCCCTCCCGTATCAGCCTCCATTTTTCAGATTGGTACTTCCACTGCTGCTCGTCGGCGGCGGTTTCCAATGCCAAGAAAAACAAAGTACCGGCAGCCACGAAATAATCCCACCTACCAATACCTCCATCGTCAAACTGCATTACCACCAGCATGGGTAGCGTAAACAACAAAATCAACACATTTTGATAGCCAGAAATAAAAAACAGATTGAATAGGGTCCATTTCCAGCGGGGTTGAAACTCGGGCTTTTTACGCAAAATCTCCCAGCGGTAGTCCTCTTCGCCCTCCCAAAACTTCCATCGATAGGCACCTTTTCTGGCAAAATTATAGGTAAGCCGTACTCCCCAAGCGCTTACCAACACCGCAAGCAGGATCATTCTTGGCGTGAAGTCACCATAATTTGCCATCACCCAGGCATAGATGATCGGCAAGATGCTCCAATACTTGTCCACCTGACTGTTGTTGCGGGTAAGTTCTCCTACCAGAAAACAATAAGCAATCGACACGCCGCAGATCTTGACCAATAGTGAAAGGGCAGCCCATTCCGTTTCTCCCAAGGGTATTCCAAACAGGTATGTGAAAATGGGTACTACCAAAAGGGTGAATATCAAGAGTACAGCTGTTTGGACGATCTTCATGGAGACAGTATTTTCTATTGAAAATAGGGAGAAAATCAATTTTTCAAAAATCATTACAAACCTGGCGAAAAAAATACAGGACAAGGCAACCCACCTATCAACAAAAAAGCCCCGGAGAGAATCCGAGGCTTTGTGCGCATGAGAAGATTCGAACTTCCACACCCGTAAGGGCACCACCCCCTCAAAGTGGCGTGTCTACCAGTTTCACCACATGCGCGGTTAGGGTCTGCAAAAGTAGAAAGGTTTGTTATTCGTTGCAAGTGGGTAAATGAACTTTCCGAAGAAAAATTGGGCAGCATCAGACTTTGGTGTTCCCGCTTTTTGTAAGCTTAGGGAAAGATTTTCTTTTCCGCGGCCAACAGCGTATTGAAAAGCAGGGAGGCTATTGTCATCGGTCCAACACCACCCGGCACCGGGGTAATGGCAGAAACCTTGGCCGCCACTTCGTCAAATTTCACATCTCCCAAAAGTCTGAATCCGGACTTTTTACTCGCATCATCGACCCTGTGGATTCCCACGTCAATCACAACTGCACCTTCCTTGACCATCTCTGCGGTGACAAACTCCGGCTTGCCGATCGCCACGATCAGAATATCGGCAGTCTTGGTGATTTCAGGAAGGTTTTGTGTGCGGCTATGGGTCAGCGTGACGGTACAATTTCCAGGATATTCATTTCGTGCCATCAGGATACTCATCGGAGAGCCTACTATATGGCTGCGACCTATGACGACACAGTGTTTGCCCGCAGTTTCAATCTTGTATCTTTTCAAAAGCTCCACAATTCCGTAGGGAGTAGCTGCCACATAGGCAGGCCAGCCCAAGGTCATCCGCCCCACATTAGTCGGCGTAAAACCGTCGACGTCTTTTTCGGGCTTGATCTTATCGGTTACTTTTTGGACCGAGATGTGTTTTGGCAGTGGCAACTGCACAATCAATCCGTCGATTTCGGGATTGGCATTGATGTCTTCCACCACTTGGAGCAATTCCGCTTCGGATACAGCTGCATCCAAACGGACCAAAGTGGATTGGAAACCTACTTGCTCGCAAGCCTTCACTTTCGCACCCACGTAGGTCTGGCTCGCACCGTCGTTGCCGACCAATATGGCTGCGAGGTGGGGGATTTTTCCTCCTTCAGCCTTGATTTCGGCTACCCGAGCGGCGATTTCGGTTTTGATTTGTTCGGAAGTGAGTTTTCCATCGATAAGAATTGCCATTTGCTATGGATTGAGTTTTTTTGAAAGTACGAAATCCGAAGTACGAAGTACGAGGAAAGCACACCCTATTGGTTGCTTTTTGCTTTGTTTATCGAAGCCACAACCATCTTCAATATCTGTTCACACTCATCTAAAAGCAGTGACAGTTCTCTCTCTAACGAAACATCACCGTTGATCTCTCTGATAAGTTCCAGGAAGTATAACGATTCATCAGCTTCCTCTTCGACAATTTTCAATTTATTAATGAAGTCAGCGGTTGACTTTGCGCGTTGACTTGCACGGTAGTTTGCTCCTACTGAACTGGAGCATCTGATAAGTTGGTTGACATAACTGTTGAAGCCTCTGGAATTAGGAAGTTTGTTGCAAAAATGCCAAACATCAACCGCAAACCGTTTTGTCCTTATTGTCAGATTGGTCTGCATATGGGTCTCAAAAGGGCCTTGAGTTAAGATATTCGTACTTCTAACTTCGTACTTGACTAATCCAATTTAAGTACCGCCATAAATGCCTCCTGAGGCACCTCGACATTGCCGACTTGCCTCATTCGCTTCTTGCCCTTCTTCTGTTTTTCGAGGAGTTTGCGCTTTCTGGAGATATCACCCCCGTAGCACTTGGCCAAGACGTTTTTGCGAAGTGCCTTCACCGTTTCCCTGGCGATGATTTTGGTGCCGATGGCAGCCTGGATGGCGATTTCGAACATCTGACGCGGTACGAGTTCTTTGAGTTTTTCACAAAGTCTCTTGCCCCATTCGTAGGCTTTGTCGCGGTGCACGATGGCGGAAAGCGCATCTACGACCTCGCCATTGAGCATCACATCCAATCTCACCATGTGAGATTGCTGGAAGCCCATCAATTCGTAATCGAGCGACGCATATCCCCGCGAAATGGTCTTTAATTTATCGAAGAAATCAAATACGATCTCGGCCAAAGGCATATGGAAGGTCAATTCGACCCGGTCAGAAGTCAAATAGATTTGGTTTTTGATCTGACCTCTTTTTTCCATGCAAAGTTGAATCACAGGACCCACATACTCTGCAGCGGTGATGATCGTAGCTTTAACAAACGGCTCTTCAATATGCTTGAACCTGGTCGGATCGGGCATGTCTGAGGGTGCGTTGATCAATTTCACCTCGTCATTGGTCATGATGGCTCTGAACTGCACAGAAGGCACCGTCGTGATCACCGTCATGTCAAACTCCCGCTCAAGCCGCTCTTGGATGATCTCCATGTGGAGCATTCCCAAGAAACCGCAGCGAAATCCAAAACCCAGCGCCGCAGAGGTCTCGGGTTCCCATACCAGCGAGGCATCGTTGAGCTGTAGCTTCTCCATCGAAGCCCTCAACTCCTCAAATTCAGTGGTATCCACGGGATAAATCCCCGCAAAAACCATCGGCTTAACGTTTTCAAAACCCTTGATGGCTGCGGCACAGGGATTTTTCACATGGGTGATGGTATCACCGACTTTCACTTCTTTGGCGACTTTGATGCCGGAAATGAGGTATCCCACGTTACCCGCAGACATGGTCTGTTGCGGAATTTGGTTGATGCCGAGTATTCCGATCTCATCGGCCTCGTATTCACGGCCTGTGTTGACAAATTTGATCCGGTCACCCTTGTTGATAGTGCCGTTAAAAATCCGGAAGATAACTTCCACACCACGGAAAGAATTGAATACGGAATCAAAAATCATGGCTTGAAGTGGTGCTTCCGGATCACCCTTTGGTGCCGGTATTCTTTCCACCACGGCATTCAGGATATCTTCGATCCCAATGCCCTCTTTTCCGGAGGCAAGTATGATATCCTCTCTTTTGCAACCAATCAGATCGATCACCTCATCGGCCACGACGTCAGGGTCAGCGCCGGGAAGGTCAATCTTGTTGAGCACAGGAATAATCTCCAAATCATGGCCAATCGCCAAATACAAATTGGAAATGGTCTGCGCTTCGATACCCTGGGAGGCATCCACGATCAACAGCGCGCCCTCACAAGCGGCGATGGATCTGGACACTTCGTAGGAAAAATCCACGTGTCCCGGGGTATCTATAAGGTTGAGCACATATTCCTCATCCTTGTAGTTGTACTTCATCTGGATCGCGTGGGACTTGATGGTAATCCCCCTTTCCCTTTCCAAATCCATGTTGTCCAACAACTGGTCCTGCATTTCCCTGTCACTTACCGTGTTGGTAAACTGGAGCAGGCGGTCGGCCAAAGTACTCTTCCCATGGTCAATATGGGCGATGATACAGAAGTTTCTAATTCGTTGCATATTCATTCTGGGCGCAAAAATAGGTAAATTTGTGGGTTATTTTGGTATAGCCTCAAAACACCTAGGTAAATTTGAAGGGCAAGAGAACAAACCACAAAATGGCATCAACCAGATATTTGATCTTGGTGTCAATCCTTTATCAAACTGGTTGAAAGCAGCAATTGTTGGCCAGCAGAAAGAATATGAAAAAAATTGCTTTAAATAAACTGGAAAAGAATATCGCCGAATACATCCTATATATGTACCAAATGGAGGATTTGATCCGGGCATACGATTTCAATATGGAGGAAATCGGGCAATATGTCGTGTCTCATTATCCTATTGCCGAGTCTGAAAAACAGGAAACTTTGAGCTGGTTTGCGGAAATCGCCCATGAAATGAAGTCCTCCGGCATCGAAAAACGAGGGCATCTAGTCCGGATTCAAACACATATGGATACCCTAGCCAAGATTCACTGGGAAATCCTCAAGACCGACAAAAACTATTTCGAGCTCTTCCAAAAAGCCAAACCACATCTCCTTCAATTGGTGTTGGAGGTGAAAGGTGAAAACCCGGGAAATGAAATCCGAATTTGCCTGCATTCCATCTACGGGCAATTGCTGGCGAGGCTAAAAGGACGAGAGATTCCAGCAGATATCCTTGAAGCAAATGAGCGATTTGGCGATCTCATCAGTTACCTGGTGTTTGTCTTTCACCAACGTGAAAGGGAAAAAATCCAGAAAAATTAACTGTCGGCACTATCCCACTAAATGCGGATTTGTGTAATTCAATTTTTTGGCCGAGATCTGTAACAAATCGCATTCTTGTGCATCATTCCAACATTTACCAAAACAACCTACCTATTGATTATCAAGGAAAACATCCTCGCCCAACTCTTTGTGATCTACACCCGATATCTTGTCGGTTCGGGCTTTGTTTTTGCAAGCATCGTAAAAATCAAAGGCGAAAGATTCACTACCGTCAGCCACCAGGATGCCCCGTTCGGAACGGCATTCCATTTTTTTGAAACCATGTACCAGACCGGGATTTATTGGCAATTTCTGGGCTGGGGGCAGTTAGTCGCAGGTTTGTTGCTGATGACGCAGCGCTTCGCCAAATTGGGTGCGGTGGTTTTTTTTCCCATTATTCTCAACGTATTCGTGATCACGATCTCGATGGAATTCGCCTTCACGCCGGTGATCACGTTTCTGATGCTGATGGCCAATCTGCTGCTGCTTCTTTGGCATTGGGACGAGCTCAAGATCTTGCTCAATTTGACGCCAACACTTCCCGATGCCAATCGATTGGAGAACAAAAAAATCTGGGAAATCACAGGCTGGATCCTGTTTTTGATGACTGCCGGATATCGTGCCATCAACACGCTCTACAACCCCATGCTATGGATGGGAATGTTGGTATTGGTTGGATTGATTCCTTTAATACTTGTTGGGGTGCAAAGGAATAAATACCTCCGGTTTTGACCAAATTCTCGCTGATAACACCTGTAGATCGCTGGATTGGAATGATGGAATCAAAATAAAAAAAATCCGCACCCCTGTAGGATACGGACCTTTTTTGGAACCGGGTAACTCAAACCTGATTACATCGTCAAGGTTCCTGCCGCTAAGGCAATGTGTCAGCTGCAGCTTTTTGCGCAGCCTCATACTCCATAAAAGCGATAACTACGGGGGAATTGTCCCAGTAGCCATGCTCCCGGGTAATTTTACCGTCAACAAACTGATAAGTGGCGTGGACGGGAACCTCAAACGCCTGGCCCGTCGCAGCCATGGTCGCTTTCCAGGTTCCCCATACGTTGACCCATTTTTCGCCCTCATCTGTAGTCACCATTTCAATCGCATCTTCACCGATGGCGATGGAATAGCTCGAAAATCCGGCCATCTCGTCCTTTTGTTGTGCGATCATCTGATCTACCGATGTTGGTTTGGTTTCGGGCGCGTTGTTGAATATCTGGGCACCCTCAGCATAAAACTGCCTTTGCCCCTCATAATCCCCTTTGTTGTAAAGATCGTACATCGATTTGATCGCGTCGATTTCTGGCGACTGCATGGTGTATCGCTGCTCTTGGGCACAAGAAAACAATATGGCGCAAACTCCAAGGATAATCAGTGTTTTTTTCATAGGATGTTTTTTTTGATTGATGGGAAATGATTTGGAAATTCTGTCTGCTCAATTAAACCCTGCACTTACAGGGAATGCACCGCCCCCTTGGGCGTACCGAAAATCTCAAGCTGATTGATCTTTCATCGTAGCCTTGACTATCAAGCTTACTTCCGAACAGAGGAATCGAACCTTATAAACTAATTTCTTGGAAATCTAAAAACCCTACTCAAATCCTCGGGACGGGCATCCCATTTCAATGGACTTTGGAAACATCAAATTTTGGGCATTTTCACTAAAAACAAACTCTTGTAAATGTTGATAAAATCGCCCAAATATCAAAACAAATATCGTTGATTATGAGGAATTTAAGATGCAGGAGAACACTTTTTACCATCGAATATCCGAATAATACATTCCCACGATTCAACTGACGATAAAAGCCAAAAGATATTTCCCCACATGCAAACATACACATCATGAATATACCCCGAAGCGGATGAGGTCTGATGATATTCGAAAGCATTAAAAATCCACCCGGACTACCATCTCGGGTGGACTTAAAAAAACCAGTGTTCCAAATGAAGCTTACTATTCCGATTTCAACGTCTTGGCCGGATTGACCTGGGCCGCTTTCAGCGCCTGAAGGCTCACGGTCATGTATGCAATCCCCATAATCACCGCGGCGGCCAAGGGTATAAACCACCATTCAAAATCAATCCGATAGGCATATCCCCCCAACCAGTCCTGCATCAGCCAATAGGCGATCGCGGAACCCAGCAGGATTGAGATCGACACGATCAGGATAAACTCGCGGTTGATCACATGGAGAATCGACAAAGTGGACGCGCCCAGCACTTTGCGGATGCCGATTTCCTTTGTTTTCTGCTCGGCGATATGGGCAGAAAGGCCAAATAATCCGAGACAAGAAATAATGATAGTCAGGATGCTGAAATACTGTGCGAGGTCACGAAGCCGCACATCGTCCTGGTACATTCTTGCATAATTTTCGTCCATAAATTGATAGGAGAATGGGAAATCCGGGTTGAGCTCCGTCACCACGCCTTCGATCAACGCGATAGTCTCCTGCATCCTTTCGGGTTGGACTTTGACAAAGGCATTGAATGCGTAGGTCGGGTCAAGGATCATAAACGCCGGTTCCATAGACTGGTGAAAACTCTCGAAGTGAAAATCCTCCACCACGCCGATAATTTCGCGGGGTTCGCCGTTGATTTCAATACTTCTCAAGTCAGGATTCGCTTCGGTGATGATCTCAAAAGCTTTCTTGTTGACGACAACCGACTGTACAGAGTCAGCTGCGCGATCCCTCGAAAATCCCTCGCCAAGGACGAATTTCATCCCCATTGTTTCAAAAAAATCATGATCGACCAATATCCTCTCAAACAAAGCATTGAAATTCGGATCCTTCCCCTCCCAATTGACACCGCCGGTATTGTTGTTTCTTCCCATCAGGCTGTGGGTCGTTCGGGTTACTGATGCGATGTCGGGGCCGGATTCCAGTCTGTTTTTAAAAATCTCATATTTTCCAAATAACTCACCTTCTAAAGGGATTTGAAGCAATTGATCTTTCTCGTAGCCCAGATTTTGGTTGAGGGCAAATTCGATCTGCCGATAGATTACCATCGTGGACACAATCAGACCCGTCGCCAAGACAAATTGAAAAAGCACCAAACCCTTGCGGGCGAAAACCACACCACGACCGCCCTTGATGTAGCTCCTGAAAACGGAAACCACTTTGATCGCCGAAAGGTAAAACGCCGGATAACTACCCGCTATCAGGCCGGTGATGAACATGACCAGCAGTAACCTCGACCAGAAAACCACATCACTAAGCGGCATCACGAGCGACTTGCCTGTCAGGTCGTTGAATATCGGCAAGGTCAACTGCACCAACAAAACCGCAAAAAGACCCGCAAAACAAGTAACCAACAATGATTCGGTGAGAAATTGCGCAATCAATGAATTCCTATCTGCACCTGCGACTTTTCTTACCCCAACCTCCTTGGCTCTTTTTTGGGACTTTGCAGTGGAAAGGTTCATGAAATTGATGCAGGCAATGATGAGGATAAAAATGCCTATCATGGCAAACAGCTTTACATTTTTGATCCGTCCCTCCTGCAATTTTCCGTTCTCCCAAGAACCATAAAGATAGAGTTCGCTTTGCGGATAAGTGAACAGTTTCACATTGCTGCCTTCGTTGCGGTCGAGGATATAGTTTTCGATGGAAGCCGAGAATTTTTCGGGATCGGCCCCTTTCCTGAGTTTCAAGATTGTACTTGGCCCATTGTTGCCCCAATGCTTCAACCAATCGTTGTAGGGTTTGTCAAACATGACCTTGTAGGGTAGAATGTACTCAAAAGCTGCTGCGACTTTGTTGCCCGGATCCGCCAACACACCTTGGACGATAAAGGGTTCTTTGCCCTCATTGGAAATGAACTCAATCGTTTCCCCGATGACATCTGTCTTCCCAAATAGTTTCAATGCACCCTGTGCGGTCAAAACAACATGGGATTTCTCGGTAAGGGCTTTTTCCCTGGACCCATGCAAAAAGGGATATTGCATGATCTTCAGGTAATCCTCTCCCGCATAGAAGCCATTCAATTTGACCCGGTTTTCGCCGTAAGCAAACAATTCCTCGCTGGACCAGGAATAAGTCGCCGCATGCTCGACGTCGGCAAGCGTCTCCTTCATCGACTCCGCCAGAATCCCGGGTGTGGAGTTGGTGGTGAATATCTGTTCACCATAGGACTGGTGCTCCATGACACGGTGAACTTGGTCAATTTCGGGCAGTCCATTGCCCACTTCAAATTCACTTTGGATCCAAAGTCCGATCAGGATTGCGGCCCAAAGTCCCAAAGCAAGGCCAAATACATTGATAAAAAACGTTAGCTTGTGCTTGGCGAAGCCACGAAGGGCGATTTTGAGGTAGTTGGTGAGCATAGTTGGTAGTATTATTGTTGGTTAGTTTGTTCTTTATCAAAATTTCCAGCTGGTGGGAAGGGCACTATTCGTTTTTCAGAATTTGGACCGGATTGGTACCGATGCTCTTGAAGGACTGAAACAGGACGGTAAGCAATGCCAAACCAAAACAAGCCCCAGCTCCGATGAGAAATACCCAAGGCGTGAGTGGCACTCGAAATGCAAAACCCCCCAGCCACTCTCCCATCAGGAGATAGGCCGTAGGTAAAGCAATAAGTACAGCAATTCCGATCAGCTTGAAATAACTGCCGGAAAGCAACAGGAACAATTCGGATGTCTCCGCCCCGAAAACTTTTCGGATGCCGATTTCCTTGGAACGCTGCTGCACGGAATACGCCGTCAACCCAAATAATCCAAGCAATGCAATGAAGACTGAGATCAGCGTCAAGACGTTCATCAGTTTTCCCATCCTGATCTCTGAATGATAGACGGCCTCAAAATCCTGGTCCAAAAAGGTGTAATTCATGGGTACTCTTGGCTCAAACTGCTTCCAAGTCTGCTGCAAATCTTCGATGGCCGCCGCAAAATTGCCCGCGCTGACCCTGACCGT
Source organism: Mariniradius sediminis (assembly GCF_021491425.1). Classification (NCBI taxonomy): domain Bacteria; kingdom Pseudomonadati; phylum Bacteroidota; class Cytophagia; order Cytophagales; family Cyclobacteriaceae; genus Mariniradius; species Mariniradius sediminis. The sequence continues at coordinate 71,650 of NZ_JAKEVZ010000012.1, forward strand.
GATATAGTCACGCAAAAAATAGTCATCCATGTACTCAATCACGAGCGGTTTGATTTCTGTGCGTAGGGATTCAAAATTGAAATCGCGGAGCACTCCGACAACTTCCAACTTTGCTTCGTCTTCCGCGCCCTGATTCTTGATGATCGTCTTGCCTATAGCGTCGTCCGCAATCCCCAGTACTTTCGCAGCCCGCTCGTTGATCAAAACCTTTTGTCGATCAGCCCCAGGTATTTTTGAAAAATTTCGCCCATCTGCAAGCTTCAAGTCGAGAGTCGTCACGAAATCCTCATCTGCCTCGTACCAATTCATCCCTTGACCTGTGCCGGACTCCGGAAGGTTGAATCCGCGCATGTGGAAGCTTCCCGGAAGTGGTATCCCCGTTGAGAAACTGGCCGACTGAAACATGGGGTTGGTAGAAAGTCGCCGCTTGAAATCCTCCCGCTCCTGATTTGAGACTTCGCCGTCGTTATGGATGACAAGCAGTTGGTCTCGTTTGAATCCCAGGTCGGTATGCTGGATAAAGCCGAGCTGTTCCTGTACGATCAAAGCACTGATCATCAAAACCAAGGATATCCCAAACTGAAACACCACAAGGCCGCTTCGGAGCCCAACGCTGCCCTTTTCGGATAAGGCAGTGCCCCTGAGTGCCTTGATCGGCTTGAAAGAGGAAAGGTAAAATGCGGGATAAAATCCAGCCATCAAAGTCAGAATAAGGACCAGAACTGGCAGTGATATCCAAATCCAAGAAGGCTGCATCAGGTCAAAACTGATCTGCTTTCCGCTGATTTCATTGAATAGGCCGTTGAGCGATTGGATCAAAAACAGCGAAACAACAGTACTCAGCAGCACCAGAATAAATGCCTCCGCAAGGAACTGTCCGATCAATTGGAACTTTCCCGATCCCATTACTTTTCTCACACCGACCTCCATGGACCTATTTGCTCCTTTTGCGGTGGACAGGTTCATGAAGTTGATACTCGCCAGGAGCAAGATGATTGCAGCCACAGCTGAGAAAACATTGACATAACCCCTGTATCCGTTGACTTCGTGCTCACGCAGGAGGTGGGAATCAAGGTGAATATCCTGTACCCGCTGCAGCGCAAAGTAAAAATCCGTGGACTGCTGATCTCCCGTGAGACGAGGCACAATTTCCGTCGCCACAATTCTATCCAAATGCGCTTCTACGACACTTTCCCCACCCTTTTGCACGATAGCATAAGTGTGGAGGATATTCCATGTCCAATTGTCCATGAGGAATATCTCCTCGTGCATGGATGGCTGATGTACCAATATATCAAAATGAAAGTGCGACTGCGTCGGCAAATCCTTCAAAATCGCAGCGATCCGAACGGGAGTAGTTGCAGAACTGCCTATCAGCAGGTTTTTGTCCATTACTTCGTGTAATGGGACATTTCCAAAGTAACGTCTTGCAGTCGTCTCGGTGATTGCCAAGCCATTGCCTTTGGCAAACGACTCCTTGTTACCCTCAATGATTTCAAAGTCGAACACCTCAAAAAAGTTGGGCTCCGCATAGAATACAGATGTCTCGCGGAATATCTGTGCCGCATTGAGCCCCGTCTCCGGTTGGATGGTGAAATCATTCCATTTCAGAAGCCTCGTGACGGCTTTGATCTCTGAAATACCACTCGTAAGCGCAGCGCCCAATGGCGGAGGTGCCGTGGCGTATTGTGCGTCGCCGTTGGTTCCCCAGTGCGAGGTAATTCGATAGACATGGTCCGAATTGCTGTAAAACCGGTCGTAGTTGTTTTCATCCAAAATAAAGAAACCAATCATCAGAAAACCCGAAATGCCTATCGTCAGTCCGAGGACATTTAGCAGAGAGTACATGCTATTTTTTCGAAGGACTCTCCAGGCGATAAGGAAGTGGTTTTTTAGCATTTTGATTGATGGTAAGCAGGCTTCAATATCTCTCCTCAATCCAGAATTCTTGGAGTTCACCGAGAATTGACCCAACGCAGCGATTCACTGCTGAATGGATTAGTTGATTTGCGTTTAGAAAAGAAAACCGGCACTTTACTTTGCGCCGGTTTCCCTTTGGCTATCAAATGTGGAATTGTTCGCGGATATTCTCCGTCACCACCTTGCCATCAAACAGATTGATGATGCGGTGGGCATAGTTGGCATCATGGGGGGAGTGGGTTACCATCACGATGGTGGTGCCTTCGTTGTTGAGTTCCTCCAAAAGCCTCATGACTTCTTCACCGTTGGCAGAATCCAAGTTACCTGTAGGTTCGTCGGCGAGGATGACGGAGGGCTTGGCAACGATGGCACGGGCAATCGCCACCCTTTGCTGCTGACCGCCGGATAGCTGCTGCGGAAAATGGTCCCGACGGTGCATAATGTTCATGCGGGTCAATACTTCCTCTACCCTTCTTTTCCGCTCGTCGGAGGGAGTCTTGAGGTACAAAAGCGGAAGTTCGACATTTTCGAACACCGTCAATTCATCGATCAGGTTGAAGCTTTGGAAGACAAAACCGATGTTGCCTTTTCTCAGTTGGGAACGCTGGCGCTCTGAATATTTGGCCACCTCATTGTTGATAAAATGGTATTGGCCTGCATCTGGGTTATCCAACAGTCCAATAATGTTGAGCAAAGTGGACTTGCCACATCCTGAAGGGCCCATGATCGCGACAAATTCACCCTTTTTGATCTCGATATTGATATCGTCCAGAGCGGTGGTTTCCACCTCTTCGGTGGTATAGAGTTTTTTCAGGTTAACGGTTTTGATGATGTTTTCCATATTGATTTTTCGATAGATTATGCTTTACGAAAGTTGCATTGATCAACTGATAAACCAGATGTGCCAAACATATGCCACTTATTTTGTCCGCATTTGGTTCAAAATTGGCACTTTTTGTAGATAATCGGGGGAATTTACGAACAGTATTGTCCGCCAGCGAACAAAGCCGAATCTGGTTTTGGTTGGTTGGCCTTCGGTGATTTTCATGCCCCCAAAACACGGACGCACTTCGAATCCGATGAAACCCTGGGAAAAAACTGAATGCGTTTTTTTTGCTTCTAAGAATTCGAAAAAACCGATTTTGATTCATCGAATATCTCTCGAAATTCCCCGCTCACTTTATTCTCGAAGATTGCAGCGTCACATCGGCTGTCTTCCATACCGCATCAAACTGGTCCTTTGCCTGAACGGATTCGCCGGACTTCCCTGATTTCTCCAAAGCCAGCATCAGGCCATAGGATGCCCATCCGTTTTTTGGAAATTCCTCCAAATCCCTCCTGAAAACAGCCTCAGCTTCCTCATATTTCCCAGCTTCCAAGAGCACCGCACCCAAATGATGACGCGTGGACAAAAACCAATCAGGGGGCTCATTGTACAAAAGCCGGTCCTCCAAATCCGAAGCTTGGCGCAGTTTTGAGATGGCATCTTCAAATTGTCCCTTACTTGCCAAAAATTCCCCCTCGAGCACGAACAATGCGATTTCCAGAATGGACTGAAGTGAATTTATTCCCCAAATCGTGGCATCTCCAAGTGAATTATTGGCAACTAAGCCTTTTAATGCTTTGAGTTCAACTTCGGCAGCGGCCAAATCGTCCTTGCCCAGGAAGGCCATGCCGCGTGCATAATGCTTGATTGCCTCTTGGTATTCTGTGCCATTTTCCCAGAGTGAAAGCTCCAAAACCTCATCCCAAAGACCAAACTTGACCCTCACGAAATACGGAATGGTCGAAAAGTGCTGAATGACTTCGAGGCCTTCCACGGCCTTCAAGTCAAGGGCCAAATGTTCATACAACCTGTCCGCCGCGAAAACAGCCCATTTGCTGTTCCCCTCCAAGATCGCGGTCCCGGCCATGAAATGGTAATTGTGTGGAAAATAGGCCAAAGGATATGTCCCTTGGGCTTTGCAAGTCTCAATGTAAAGGCTATCTACTTTGGCCGCGCGGAGATTTGCAAGTGTACCCTCATTGTAATGTCCCGTACGGATATAGATGTGGGAAGGCATATGGATCAAATGTCCCACCATCGGGGTAAGTCCCTGGTCAAATTTCCTGGCTGAATTCAAGCCTCTCTCAGGATGCCTCGATCCCTCGACTGCATGGATGAAAAGATGGTGCGCTCCGGGATGATCAGGATGTTTTTCCAATACTTTTTCCAAAATTTCCAGTATCAAATTGGTGTTCCCTTTGGGATTGCCCTCTTTGTCCCAAAGATCCCAAGGCTGAAGGTCCATCAAAGCCTCTGCATAAAGGGTCCCTGCGTCGGCGTCGTCCGGATATTTTTCCCACACTTTGGCCATTGCCTGCGCATAGGCTTCATCCAATTCGGTTCTGTCGGTCCTTGGCTCGGCCACATATCTTTTGTCCATGGCCATGATAAAGGCAGCTTCCTTTTCAGAGACTAGATTCAGCTTGGATTTGGCCTTTTGAATTGCAGCAAAAGCCAACTGGTAGTGCTCGGGCTCCATGCCCGCATTGTAGTTGGGCCCCAACACATAGGCCTGCCCCCAATAGGCCATTGCAAGGTCCGGATCCAAGCTTGCGGCATACTGGAAGGAGCGCTCTGCTTCCGCATGGTTGAATCCATAGGCTAGCAAAAGCCCTTGGTTGAAGTACTTCCTTGCCTCAGCATGATCGGTCGAAACAGGAAAATCCAGAAGATCCATTCCCTGCAACAAAGGCGCTTTGCCGTCTTTAAAATCCCACTGCATGCCGGCCGGAACAAAACACAGACTCATCGCCTGCTCATAGGGATCCTTTTCGGCAACAACATCATCGGATGGTCTTTGACAGGAAAAAACACTGCCCATCAGACCAATTGCGATAATCAGATTTCTGCTGTACATAGTTTGTATTTGTTAAAATGTAAAATTCAATTCAGTGCTCTTCCTAGCAATATCGAAATTACTTCTTTATTAGTTCAAGACATTTCCCCAAACGGACCAAAAAGTGGAATTCACACAATTAAAAATATAACTTGTTGATTTCTATAAATTTATCTAAAAAACGCAACGAAATCAATCCAAAATCGGAATCTCGGTTCATCAAATTATAATTGAATTCCTGATCTGGCTTTTTCTAAATACCCAGCCATAAAATGACAGAGAGGTTACTAAGGATTCCCTTTGTTTGGGAATCCTTAGTAGAAAAAGCATCCATAGGTCGTTTGGCCATTTGTAACTTGAGTTAATTCCAAAGGAAATATCAAACCTAAAACCAAAGATCGCGGATCTGCAGGCTTACTGAGAATCCTAATTCTGCGCCAAGAATGCTTCTTCTTAATTCAAATTCAAAACCTCATTCTTGCCAAAGTTCTCGTAGCCACTGATGATGACTTTCTCGCCTGTTTCCAGCCCTTCGATGACTTCATAGTATTCTGGGTTTTTGCGGCCAAGTCGGATGCTGCGCTTTTCGGCTTTGCCGGTAGACTGATTGACTACGAATACCCAGTTTCCGCCCGTATCCTTATAAAATCCACCCGTCGGCAACAGGACTGCCTGCTCACTTTCACCCAATTCCAATCGGATACGGACAGTCTGCCCACGCCTGATACCACTAGGCACCTCGCCCGTAAAAAACATATCCACTTCGAAGCGCCCATTGGTGACATTGGGATAGATTTTGCCGATTTCCAATTCGTAATCGCCTCCTGAAAAGGTGAATGTCCCCTTCAGCCCTGTCGACACGCGTGGTAAGTACAATTCATCGATCGGAACGCGCACTTTAAACTTGTCCAATATATCGATTTGGCCATAGCGCTGCCCGGCTTGGATGGACTGACCGACTTCGATCTGCTCGGTCGATAGCTGTCCTTTTATAGGTGCACGCACGACGAGATTATCCAGAATATGGCCCACGCCATCGAGGGATTGGGTCATGCGTAACTCGGAATCACGCAATTGCCTCTTCTGGATTGACCTGGCGATCGAGTCGTTGCGGTAGGACTCGTAAGTGAGTTTCCGGCGCTTGACGTTGTAGAGGTACTGTTCTTTGACTTCTTCGAGTTCGCGGTCAGAGATCAGCCTCTTTTTGTGTAATTCCAGAAAACGCTCGTATTGAGGCTTAAGCAGGTTGATCTGGTAGTCTATTTCAGCCAATTGGCCTTGCTGGTTGAGGTCGTTTTGGTCGAGCAGAAGACGGGTTTGGCGGAGGTTGTTGATTTGGAAATAAAGGTCCGTCTCACGCTGCATCACATCGAGTTGGAGGTTGGAATTGGTGAGTACCAGGATCGTATCCCCCTTTTCCACAAGGGCACCGGACTCGCGGACGATTTGTTGGATATTTCCCCGCTCGATTGCATCCAAGAAAAAGACCTCTCCCGGCTCAATCGTGCCCGACACGGGAATGTAATCGGTAAACTCACCGGCTTTGACGGTTGCGATCGTGACACGCTCCATGGCGACGTTCATCGATGAGCGGGAATCCGCAAATACCAATTGATAAATCACAAACCCTACCACTAAAGCAGCTCCAGCTACCATGGCTATGAACTTGGGCGTCCAGGTTTTCTTCTCTATTTTCCTATCCATCTCGGATGACGTGTTTTAAATTCTCACAGGTATTTGCCAATTAACATGCCATGAAAAAAATGCCCAAAATCGACCAAAATCCGTGAATTTTTCCACGCGGAAGAAATTTTTCGAACAAATTCGTCCGCCAGCGAACAAAAACTGCATCAAGGAATACAATTCCTATGCTACACCAAACCAACCAAGTAATGGAAAAAATGCCTAAATTCTAGGCGTTTGGCCATTTTCGGTCAAACATTGACCGTTTGTATCATTTCGGTACAAGTTTTGGCTCAGTAAGTGGAGACGATCGTTCACTGCTCCGTCTCATATCCAGCGTCTCACATCTCATGTCTTAAAATATGAAAGAACAAAAACCCGGTAAAATCCTCATCGTCGACGACAACGAGGACCTCTTGAAGGCCGCTAAGATTTTTTTGAAAAGGCATTTTGGGCAAGTGGACACGGAGACGAATCCCGGATTGCTGCCTGTGCTGATCGTCAACGAGCAGTATGACGTGATCATGCTGGACATGAACTTCACCAAGGATGTCAGCAGCGGACAGGAGGGTTTTTACTGGCTGGACCGGATATTGGAATTGGATTCATCGGCAGTCGTCGTCTTGATCACGGCCTATGGGGACGTCAATACAGCCGTCAAAGCCATCAAGGAAGGTGCGACGGATTTTGTACTGAAGCCATGGGAAAATGAGAAACTCCTCGCCACACTCAATGCCGCGCTCCAACTCCGTCAATCCAAGTTGGAAGTCTCCCAACTCAAAAAGCAGCAACAGCAACTTTACCAGGATATCGACAGCAAGTTCAAAGATATCATTGGACAAAGTCCCGCGATGGTAAAGGTCTTTGAAACGATCGAACGCGTGGCCGGTACCGATGCCAACGTCTTGATCCTCGGAGAAAACGGTACGGGCAAGGAACTGATCGCCCGCGCGATCCACCGTTTTTCGAAGCGTCACAAGGAGGCCTTTGTGAGTGTGGATTTGGGTTCGATTACGACAACCTTGTTCGAATCGGAGCTTTTCGGCCACAAGCGTGGCTCGTTTACCGATGCGAAGGAAGACCGGGCGGGAAGATTTGAGCAAGCCAACAAAGGCACGCTCTTTTTGGACGAAATCGGCAACCTTCCGATGCCTTTGCAGGCTAAGCTTTTGGCAGCCCTTCAAAACCGCGAGGTCACCCGCGTGGGTGCCAACAAGCCTACGCCGGTCAATATCCGCCTGATTTCGGCCACCAATATGCCGATCCACAGCATGGTGTATGAAAATACCTTTAGGCAGGATTTGCTCTACCGGATCAATACCATTGAAATTACACTACCGCCGCTGAGGGAGCGCTTGGAGGATATCCCACTCTTGGCCAACCATTTCATAGATATCTATGCCAAAAAGTACAACAAAGAAATCCGCAAGGCTGGAGAGGCCCTGATCAAAAGGATGCAAAAGTACCATTGGCCGGGCAATATCCGCGAACTCCAGCACAGCATCGAGCGGGCGGTCATTATGACGACACACAGCGTGCTCCAGCCGGAAGACCTATTTATGCAAAAGCAACTCAGCCCCGAAAAGCAGGACGAAATGGTCAGCCTCGACCACCTCAATATCGAGGATGTGGAGAAGATTTTGATCAGAAAGGCCCTGCAAAAGCACAATGGACACATTACTCGCGCCGCGGAGGAGTTGGGATTGACGCGATCATCATTGTACAGGAGATTGGAGCGCTATGGGCTTTAGGTCATTTACAGTCGGCGTGACGGTCCGCATTTTGCTGATCGTCTTTTTTGTCTACCTGGGATTGTACATCTACCATCAGGATGGTTCGCTGATCCAAGCGACTATGTTTTCCGTAATCGTACTTTTCCTGACACTGAACCTCATTTCCTACAGCACTACCACCAACCGAAAAATCACGCGCTTCCTCGAGTCGATCCGATATTCCGATTTTTCTTCCTCCTTTACCAAAGACAGCAAACTCGGTTCATCCTTTCGGGAAATGAACATGTCCTTCAACGAGGTAATAGAAGCCTTCAAAAAAACCCGGGCCGAAAAAGAAGAGCAGATGCTTTTTCTCCAAATCATGATCCAGCACATCAATACGGGGATCATCTCCTTTGACAGTACAGGAAGAATCGGCGTCATCAACGGCGCCGCCAAGCAATTGCTGCAAATCCCACAGTTCAAGGACATCCATGACCTTGGAAAAATATCCATCGAACTGCTCAAAAATGTACTTTCGCTTAAGCCGGGCGGCTCCTTTTCGATCAAAATCAACAACGACCTCCACCTCAACGTGCAGTCCGCCGCCTTCAAGATGGAGGGGAACAGTTGGACCCTGCTATCCTTCCAAAACATCCGTGCCGAGCTCCAGAAAAACGAGCTTCAGGCTTGGCAAAACCTCACCAAAGTCCTTCGCCACGAGATCATGAACTCGATGACGCCCATCGCCAGTCTTGCCAATTCCCTTGGGACAATCCTGGAAGAGGATGTCATCGAGCAGGAAGATGGCAGCTTGGAAATCGAGCAAGACACTTTTGTCGACCTATCGGAGGGCCTGCAGACCATCAGCAAGCGCAGCGCGGGCCTGGTGGATTTCGTCAACGCTTACAGGGACTATACGAATATTCCCCAGCCTGTCCTGAGACGATTCCCCGTGCAGCAGCTCTTTGAAAACATCTGCACCCTCCTCAAGGAAGAATTGCTCAAAGTGGATATCAAACTCGTGACGGAAATCCAACCCAAGGAACTGGAAATCAATGCCGACCAGGACTTGATCCAAATGATCCTGATCAACCTGATCAAAAACGCCAAGGAAGCAATGGAAAAGGCCACCAACCGCACGATCATCCTCAAAGCAGGCATCGACGGGCAGTCCTTTCCATATATTCGGGTCATCGACCACGGCGAAGGCATCGTTCCGGAAGCGATCGAGCGGATATTTGTGCCCTTCTTCACGACCAAAAAAACCGGCAGCGGCATTGGCTTGGCGATCTCCCGTCAGATCATGAACCTCCACAAAGGCAGCCTCGAAGTCGAATCCGAACCCGGAAAAAGGACAGCTTTTACTTTGGGTTTTGGGTGAAAAAGTATCTTCTTTATCGATTAGGCATGATAGCCCGGTAATTTTACCCTACCCCAAATACTCATAGACACTATGGTAACAGCCATGGGATTCTACATAGTCGATGTAGGCATGATAGAATGGGTGGGCACTTAGGGTAGCGCTGTCTCCAACGACGATCAGTTTGCGCTTGGCACGGGTCAGGGCCACATTCATGCGGCGTGTGTCGGAGAGAAAGCCGATCTCATTTTTGGTATTTGACCGCACGAGACTCAACAGGATGATATCACGCTCTTGCCCTTGGAACCCGTCGATCGAGTCGATCGTCAGGAGTTCGGAAAAGGATCGCAGGTTGGGATAGTTGTAGGACTCGAAGAGCAATTCGTTGAATTTCCTGACCTGGGCTTTGTAGGGCGCGATCAGTCCGATATTCCAGGCGGCTGTTTTGATCTTGGCGATGCCGATGCGCTTGATCAGCGACTCAAGTTGGCCGAGGCAAAACTTCGCTTCCTCCGGATTGAAAGTGGAAAATGTCTCCTCCTCCGTCTGTTCGGCAAATCCACTTCCCGCAGTATCGACAAATTCCAACACAGGTTCGGCTTCATCCAAGAAATGATATCGGATATTGGGTGCGGCATGCAAATCGCGGTGGTAGAAAAAATCACTCGAAAACCCTGCAATCAGCTCAGGCATGCGGTACTGGACATTGAGCATATGGGAAGCTGCGGGCTTGCGTTTGATTACCTTTTCGAAAAGCGTCTCTGCGAGGCCACCTTGTGCCGCTTCATAGGACTTGATCGTAGGCGGGAGTTGGCAGTGGTCACCTGCCATCACGATCTTTTGGGCTTTTTGGACCGGAATCCACACGGCCGGCTCCAATCCCTGCGCGGCCTCATCGATAAACACAACGGGAAACTTGCGTCCATCGAGCATGGAATGCGCCGCACCAACAAGCGTACAGGCCACAACCTGCGTTTCCTGGAAAATGTCATAGACGATATAGTCTTCGAGCTGAGCCGCTTCATCCCGGGCCCGGGCAACCTCATCCAGCATTCTGCGCTTCTGCATCCGCTCTTCCTGACCGTAATTGCGTTTGTACTTGGAAGCGAGCTTGCGCAGTTCGTCGACAGATTTTTTGACCCGCTTCAGGTCCTTGTAGCTATCGTGTTGGGCGATCTTCGCATCCAAAGTCTGCGCAAGAATCTGCTCGTCCACTCGTGCGGGATGGCCCATCCGCAGGGTTTTGATACCCTGGGCGACCAGTTTTTCCACTAAAAGATCCACGGCCGCGTTGCTCGGTGCCGTCACCATGACCTGGGAAACAGACCTCAACGTCTCTACGATCGACGCGACCAAAGTAGTGGTCTTGCCTGTCCCTGGAGGACCATGGATGACGGCCACGTCCTTTGCGGCGATCACTAACCTGAGCGCTTGTTGTTGGCTCTCGTTGAGCCCATCGGTTTCCAAGGGCTCAATAGGGCTGAATTCGGGCGATTTCTCACCCAATAGAATCTGCTTGAAAGCACCCAATCGGCCTTTTTCGGACTGGATGACGGATTTCATGGCCGACTCCATTTCGCGGTAGCTCGCCTCGTCAAAAAGCAAGTCGACGCCAATACGCGTTTGGAATGCCCAGTCAGGAAGTGAATCCTGCGAAAGGGTAACGGTCATCGTATCCTTTTTGACCTGGTTGATGACACCGCTGATGCGCATATTGGATGCGTTGTTGAAATCGGCGGTGGTGAAGATGGAGACGGATTTGCCAGACTGGAAGGAGTGCGATCTGCCCGTATCAATCCGCTCAAGCTCAACGATCAAACGGTCGCCAAGTCTGTGCTTGCTGGTTTTCAACTGGACTGGATACCAGCAAACACCCTCTTCTTTTTTGGATGCGATCGAGGCGTTCAGGAACTTTCTGCGATACTCCTGGAGATCGGTTTCCCACTCCAACTTCAAAAGTTTCAAAGTATTTGTTAATTCTTCCTGAATATTTCGCATCAATCTCTAATTTTAGGGCGAAAGTAATCAATATCCTTCCCCCACATTACACGCTGCAATAAAAGGTGAATTTTCTCGCACACGCTTATCTATCATTTGGTGATCCTAAGGTTCTAGTCGGAAATTTTATCGGTGACTTCGTCAGAGGCGATATCGAACACAGTTTTGACAAGGATATCGTCATTGGCATCAAGCTCCATTGGGGTATTGATAACTTCACGGACCACCACTTTGTAGTGAAGGAGGCACAGGCAATCCTGAGGCCGCATTACAGCCGTTATTCGATGGTAATCACGGATATGTACTTCGATTACTTCCTCGCAAGGTATTGGAAAAACTACAGTGCCAAGCCGCTGCCTGAGTTCGCCGATGAGGTTTATGAAACAATTGATAGCTATGCCGACATATTACCGGAGAAATTCCTCCAAACATTCAGCTACATGAAGTATTACAACTGGCTTGCTGGCTATGGGGAACTCGAAGGAATCCGCAGGGCAATGACAGGAATGTCTAAGCGAACACGCTTCGATTCCAAAATGGAGACCGCCCATATTTTTCTAGACGAACACCACGAGTACCTAAAGGTCCATTTCGGCGATTTTTTTGAAGATGTGGTAAGTTTTGCCAAGGGAAGATTGAAGGAACTGAGGGAAGAATATGGTTCACTGCAAACCTAAGACAAGCACGTACATTGCCTTAAGCCTCATCCTGTTGGCTTTGGTCGCAGGATTGGTCAGTACTTTGGGGCACTTTGCCAGCCAAAGAACGTATCCAATTTGGTTGTATTTGAGTGTGACTGTACTTCTCACGGTGGTGATTTTGATGCTTTTGGTCAAAATGATGGCCGGCTTCAAAACCATATCGGCTGGCGATGGAAAAATCGTAACCATGCTGCCGCTTCGAAACCAAACCAAGGTTTACCCACTCGCGGAAGTCATCGCTTGGGATGAGGAAAAAGTCGTTGCCAACAAACGCGAGTTTCGGCAGCTGACGATAGTCTTTTCTGACAAAAACTCCTTCACCATCAGCAACCACGAGCATGTCAACTACGATGATTTTTTCAAATACCTCATCAAAAAGCTCCCCAACAAAAGGCCGAAGCAAAAAGCGAAACAATAGTCTACCTGTACAAAACCGATTCCTTAAAAAAACAAAACCCCGATTTTGGACCGAGGCCTGCTATTATCTTTGGGTGCGGAAGTTTCTGTCGTACAGCGTGATGCTGTCCTTAATGATTTTATAGGCTTCTTCTTTTCCAAGAAAATCCTCCACCTTCACCTCCTTATTTTCCAATTTTTTATAGTCTTCAAAAAACCGGTGAACCTCCTTCATCAGGTGGGGCGGCAGTTCATCGATATCGCTGATATAATTGACGGATTGGTCGTCGGCTGCCACGGCGATGATTTTGTCATCGGCCTCGCCCCCATCTACCATCCGCATTACGCCGATGACTTTAGCCTTCACGAGAGTCATCGATGGAATGTCTATCTGTGATATAATCAGAATATCCAAAGGGTCCTTGTCGTCGCAGAAAGTCTGGGGAATAAAACCATAATTCGCAGGATAATGCACTGCCGAAAACAACACCCGGTCCAGCAGAAGCATGCCCGTTTTCTTGTCCAATTCGTATTTTCCTTTACTTCCTTTTGGAATTTCTATGACGCCCATTACATATTCAGGGGCTTCTTTTCCAATATTGACATCATGCCAAGGGTTGATCATCTCTAAAAAGATTTAAGGGTAAACAATAAATATCAAGCAAATTAACGCCAAAATGCCAAGGAAACAAAGTGCGCGGTATGCTGTGGAATTTGGAATTTTCTGGGCCTTGGAAGTGCCCTATACCGTGGTCTTTTCGGGTTCCGGAGTCTTTAGGGAAGGCAAAGTTACCTGTACCGTGGTGCCAAGGTCAACTTCTGACTCAAGCAGGATTTTTCCACCAAGCTGATAGACTGCCTCTTTGACCATATACAATCCCAAGCCTGAACCGACGCTTTTCTGGGTTGCCCTTTGGAAAAGGTTGAACACATCGGCACGGTATTTCTCCTCAATTCCTACGCCGTTGTCTGCAATGGAAATAAGTGCTTGATCTTCCTCGACCACGATTCGGACGCGCACCTGTTTGGAATCCGAAAAATCCTTTTGGAACTGGCACGCGTTGTTGAGAAGGTTTCCAAGGATCACACGAAGCTTGGAATCATCAGAATAGAATGGCTGGTTTTGGGCAACATCAACCCGCAAGTCGATCTCAGACAAATCCCAACGTGAAGCAAGATTGTCAATTTGCTGCTTCACCAAGTCTGCAAATTCGATCTCAGTGACTTTGTTTTCCAATTTGGTAGACCTGTAGAAATCCAGCATTTTGAAAATGTAATCGTCGAGCTTATGCATCGCCAAATCGATCATGTCAAAATACTCAAGCACATTGGGGTCTTTGGATTCTAGCTTGGCGAGTTTGGAAACTCCCGAGATACTCATCAGCGGCCCACGCAATTCGTGCGATAGCGTATACACGAACTGGTTCATTTCGGAGTTGATCTTTTCAAGTCTTTCATTTTTGACTCTGAGCTCCCTTCTGGTGAAATAGATGTCTCCGGCATTGATGATTGCATTTTTGACTGTTTCGATGTTCCACGGCTTATCAATAAACCGGTACACTTGACCTCTATTGATCGCGTCGATTACACTTGCGATATCCGAATAACCTGTCAACAAGATTCTGACCGCTTCGGGATTGATTTTCATCAGTTTTTCAAAAAACTCAATACCATCCATTCCCGGCATCCTGATGTCTGCGATGACCACATGGAGTTCCTGTTCGGCTGCGATCTGCAATCCTTCTGCGGCGCTTTGGGCAGTCACCACTTTGAATTCCTTTCTCAGGCTAGCTTTGAAGGAATTCAGGTTATTGTCCTCGTCGTCGATGTATAACACTATGATCCGATCAGTCATTGTACGGCGTGGTTTGGTATATTGGTAACGTGATGATGAAATTGGTGCCCCTACCCTCAGCGGTATCCACGTGTAGTGTACCCTTGTGGTTTTCGATGATGGTGTAGACGATGGAAAGACCCAATCCTGTTCCTTTCCCTACGGCTTTGGTAGTAAAGAAAGGTTCAAAAATCCTTTGTTTGACATGACTTGGCATGCCAGGGCCATTGTCTTCGATTTCTATTTTGATTTTTTCGCCCAGAAGTGAGGTACGTATAGTCAGGGTCGGCTCGGCTATCTTCGCATGGTCAAGCAAGGCATGAATAGCATTGGTAATAATATTCATGAAAACCTGGTTCATTTTACCGGCGAGGCATTCGACCATGGGAATGTTGCCAAATTCCTTGTTCACCTTGATCTTGCCTGCCATAGCACTGTTGAGCAGGACCAGCGTGCTGTTGATGCCATCGTGGATATCGACCTTCTTGACATCCTGCTCGTCCACTCTGGAAAACAAGCGTAGGCCCTTTACAATTTCTACGGTGCGCTTTGCGCCGTCTTCCATGCCCCTGAGCAACTGATCTATTTCCTGAAGGATATATTCGAATTCGATTTCCCGCTCCAGTTTGTCAATTTCTTTTTGGGATTCGGGCGAAAACTCGAGCTTTCCTTTTTTGCGGTAAAGCTCCACAACCTCCAACAAATCACCAATATCCCGACGCAAGGGAGAGATATTGGAGCTGACAAAATTGATCGGATTATTGATCTCATGCGCAATGCCAGCGGTCAACTGACCCAAGGAGGCCATTTTCTCCTGATTGACCATTTGGGTTTGTGTGCTCTGCAGGTTGTGCAGTGTATATTCCAATTCCTCGGTACGTTGCTTCACCTTTTCCTCCAACAGTTCATTTTGCTCAATAATCAAGCTCTCGTTTTGCTTGAGCACTTTCAGGATGTCATATTGCTCCTTTTCCTTCTCTGATTCGAGGATGCTTTTCCGATCCGCAAGTGCAAATGAAAACAAGATTACCTGGAGCGTTGCCGCCAATGGAAGAATATAGACCGAAAATGACGAGAACGGAATCAATCCGAGTTCGATGGATATGTGCGCAAGGGCACCCATCGCAAAGACCGTCCAGGCTATGATAAAATACCTGGCGGGAAGGTATCCTTTTCTCAAAACCCGAAACCCAATGAACCAAACGAATATCGACAACAGACCAATTGCCAAGAGGTAAATCCGATATCCCGCCGCCTGGGAAAAGAAAATATTATCAAGCACCACAAACACAAAAATGCCTACAAGGAAGGTGATTCCGATTTTGAGCTTGGGTGTGTATCTAGAAATCGCCAAAAATTCCTTTGCAAATAGCGTGATCGAAATTCCAGTTAAGGAACCGAACAGGACGATTGATCTGATATTCATCCATTCCCAACTGGGCCAAAGCAGCTCCTGGGTATATCCGAATATCGAAGATTTGGCAAACCAAATGAGGATTGTATGAATCGTATAGAGTATGTAAACCTCGTCCCTGAATGCAATGAAAAGAAACAAGTTGTAGACAATCAACCCTGCCAAGATTCCTGTAAACACCCCAAAAAGAATGTTTTGCAAGTTCATTTTGTAATTTACTTGCTGAAGGTCAGCAATATAGGCGGAAAATATCTTGCTACTGTTACTCTTGATTTTAAGATATACATCGGCTTCCTGAATTCCCGAGAGGTCTAGCTCAAACGCGATCTTATTGGTAGGGATGATCTTTTTGTGAAAGTCAACGACTCTGCCGCCCATTTGGTGGCTGAGGATTTTCTCCCCATTTGCCAAAAAGAAATGTGCCTCGTCTAAGCTGGAGTTATTGATTACAAGGAACTTCCTTTGATCGTCCAAACTCTCTGACTTGACACGAAACCGCAGCCAAATCGAACTTGAGTTGATGCCGAAATTATGGATTCTCTTGGCAAGCTCCCTAAAATCCTTGCGATGAATAATTTGCTCCGGCGTAAACTCATTTCCCGGGTCAACCAAGTACTCAAATTGGGAAACGGGAATGGCTTCCTGGTCTGGCAAAATATGAATCGGAAACAAGCCGACTATCCAAAGAATAATTGAAAACAACCCAACCATCGGAAAATTACATTCATTAAAACTGATGCGCGACTGGCCCGACCATCGCAAATATTGCAGCTATATATCGGATATCCACATCTAAACCCATGATTTCCAAATGATTGGAAACACATTGCAAATATCCAAGCCAAACAATCGGGTGACGAAAGATCAGGGGCAACCAAGCATTTGTCAGGAAAAAACGTGGGGTAAAATTTGATTAAGTATCTCTTACTCAATACAACACGTCATTTCCGGATGGCAATATGTGGATTTCTTTTGTATTTTTTGAGTACGGGTACATTCAAATGCCGAAATTTTCTTTTTGAACCAAAAAAACTGAAGCATAATTTCTAAACCCAAAAACAACCCAAATCTCCAACGAATATGTTTTTCCGAAAAAACCAAACCTCAATCAAGTACAATTTTCTCCTGCTTCCATAAATTGGTTTTTTGATGCATAAATGAGGACAAACGAAGATTCAAACTACTGAAAATCAGTACATTTTCAGAATACGGGAATTCAAAATAGTCGGATAAATGATCAAAAAAATGAAAGATTTTTGATGAAAAATTAACCTATCTAAGACCATATTTTTTTATTGTAACACAAAAAAAATACAATTACATTCAAAGATTGGTGTTTGGAAATAAAATATTTGTAGTTTTGCCACAATCAATCATGCCATTCGATGTCTGAATCACCCCAAGATAAGATAAGAATCCTGTATGTAGATGATGAAGAAAACAACCTTCAGGCCTTCAAAGCTACATTCAGGAGAAACTATGAAATCTACCTTGCCCTATCTGCCAAAGAAGCAAGGGAAATCCTTCAAAACCACGAAGTGCAGATCATCATCACGGACCAGCGGATGCCTGATGAGACAGGGGTGGACTTCCTTGCGTCGATCATTCCGTCCAATCCGGACCCAATCCGTATCCTGTTAACTGGCTATACGGATATCCAGGCTGTAATTGACGCCATCAACAAAGGCCAGGTATATCACTACCTGACAAAGCCTTGGGAAGAAGAATACATGAAAAACGTGATCAGTAACGCTTTTGAGGTATACTCGTTACGCAGAGAAAACAAACAGCTCACCGAAGACCTGTTGCTCAAAAACAAGGAGCTCCAATCAATGCTTAATCTGAAAGAAATGCCCTAATAACGGGCGGCAAGGAGCAGCAATAATTCCTTGTGGGTCATTGAGAATTTTCGTGCAAGATAAGCATTTGTCAGGCTACCTCGGTACGTGTAAACTCCCTTCATGAACCATTTGTAGTTGAATACCATCTCCTCGGCCCCTCCTAAATCAGCCATTTGTAGCAGAATGGGTGTAAAAATGTTACTCAGTGCAACTGAAGCCGTACGGGAAACCCTAGACGCGATATTGGGCACACAATAATGGATAACACCATACTTCTGGAACGTTGGATTGTCGTGGGAAGTCATCTCGGAAGTCTCAATACACCCTCCCTGGTCAATAGATACGTCAATGATCACGCTGCCCGGCATCATTGAAGCGACCATTTCTTCGGTCACCACCATTTTGTTTTTGCCCTTCTCGGCGCGCATCGCGCCGATCACCACATCCGCCTCTTTGATCGCTTTGGCGATGGTATAATTATCTATCGTAGAGGTGAATACCTGCTGGCCAAGCAACTGCTTGATCCTGCGCAGTTTATAAATATGATTATCAAATACCTTAATATTTGCCCCAAGGCCGAGCGCGGTACGAGAGGCGTATTCAGCGACAGTTCCCGCGCCTACAATCACCACTTGTGTCGGGGGTACGCCCGTGACGCCACCCAATAGCAGACCTTTGCCGTTATTCACGGCACTGAGGTATTCCGATGCGATCAACATGACGGTGCTGCCTGCTATCTCACTCATCGCACGAATCACAGGCATTCCTCCGACCTTATCTTCCAAAAACTCATAGGCAACTGCCGTTATCCGCTTTGAATTCAGCGCATGTATGAAATCAGCGTTTTGTTTTCCAAGCTGCAGGGCCGAAATAAGGCAGGAACCAGGCCTCATAAACTCTATTTCTTCAACTGCTGGCGGCTCGACCTTCACAACCACCTCGGCATCAAACGCCTCCTTGGCCGAATAGACAATTTTCGCACCGGCATCAGAATACTCTTTGTCCGAAAATTTTGATTGCGCGCCGGCGCCAGTTTCGACCATCACCTCCATCCCGTTGTTGATGAGTAGGGCAACAGCATCCGGTGTAAGAATCACGCGCTTCTCTTGTGCGGCAGTCTCAGTCGGCATCCCGATCAATAGTGATCTTTTGGACTCCTTCACTTTTGCCATTGCTTCCCTGGGAAAAATCCCAACGCCCTCGGTTATCTCAACCATCTGCTTGCCCATTTTTTACCTTCCTTAGGATTAATTGCCTTGTCCCATTGTGCAGGGTAATTATGCGGACATGGAAAAAATCCTCTGGCAAAAAACCCGGAATCTTTTCCGCCCACTCTATCCAACAATAATTTCCACTTTCGAAATACTCATCTACTCCGATCTCAATTGCCTCTATGGGATCCTCCAGCCTATAAAAATCAAAATGGTAAAAGACTTCACCAAAGTGATTCCTGTACTCATTGACCAACGAAAATGTCGGGCTGCTTACTCGATCTTCCACCCCAAAGAGTTTGGCTATCGCCCTAATAAGGGTTGTCTTGCCAGCTCCTAAGTTACCTTGGAAGATCCAGATCTTCTCATCCCCAGCGTATTCGATCAGCTTCTTTGCGGTCTGATCGATTTCGTCCAAACTTTGGCACTCAATCGTTTCCAAATCTAATCAAATATTCTTTGGTGACATTCTGACTATAGGAACAATCATTTCCTCCAATGATACGCCGCCATGCTGAAACGTATCCTTGTAGTAGTTGACGTAGTAGTTGTAATTGTTAGGATATGCAAAGAAATAATCTTCGACTGCAAAAACATAACTTGTGGAAACATTGAATTTTGGCAACTTGGCGTCTTCGGGCCGAGAGATTTCAAATACTTTTCCACTCTCGAAGTTGAGGTTCTTTCCTTGCTTGTACCTTAGGTTGGTCGTGATGTTCTTGTCCCCAATGATTTTGTAGGGCTTGTTGACCCGCTTAGTGCCGTGATCGGTTGTCACGATGACCTGGGCCTTGGCTTGGTGGATTTTTCTAAACAGCTCATACAATGAAGAATGCTCAAACCAACTTCTCGTCAAAGATCTGTACGCGGATTCATTTGGAGCCAACTCCCTGACCATTTTCATATCGGTCCGTGCGTGGGACATCATGTCGACAAAATTGTAGACCAAAACATTCAAATCATTCCTCAAGAGTTGGCTAAATTGATCGACAACCGCCTTACCTTGGAAGGCTTGGATGATCTTATGATAACTGTATTTGATCGATAGCCGATTGCGATGGAGATTTTCTCCAAGAAACTGCTCCTCGTTATTGTTTTTTCCTTCTTCCGTATCCTCTCCTTCCCAAAGATCTGGGTGTATCCTTGCCATATCCGAAGGCATTAGCCCGCTGAAAAGTGCATTGCGCGCGTAAGCCGTCGTCGTAGGAAGTATGCTGAAATAGGTCCCTTCTTCCTCCACGTTGAAATATTCGGTAATCAGCGGCTTGATTGACTCCCACTGGTCCAGCCTCAGATTGTCGATCACTACAAAAAAAAGCGGTTTTCCAACTTGTATGGTTGGAAAGACCTTTTCCTGGAGTAGTCGGTGGGAAAGTATTGGGCGGTCACTTTTGGGGTTGTTGATCCAGTCGAGGTAATTATTCTTGATAAACTTCGCGAAGGAAGAATTCGCTTCAGTCTTTTGGGTGTCAAGCACGTCCTGCATAGTCTTATTCTCAGTGGCATCGATTTCAAGTTCCCAGTATGTGAGACGTTTGTATATCTCGGTCCATTCCTGAAATGTGGACGCTTCGTCGCAGGCATGACTGATATTCATAAAATCTTGCCTGTATGAGAGGTTGGTCTTTTCTGTGATCAACTGCTTGTTTTGGAGTATCTTCTTGACCGAAAGCAGGATTTGATTTGGATTTATCGGCTTGATGAGATAGTCGGCAATCTTGCCGCCGATGGCATCATCCATGATGGTTTCCTCCTCACTTTTGGTGATCATGACCACGGGAATCTGCGGCTTGAGCATCTTGATTTGTTGTAAGGTCTCCAACCCAGTCATCCCCGGCATCATTTCATCCAAGAAAATCACATCAAAATTGCTTCTCTCGACCGAATCGATCGCATCGACACCGCTGTTGACGGTCTCGATTTCATAACCTTTTTGTTCCAAAAATAGAATATGTGGCTTCAGGAGATCAATCTCGTCATCCGCCCACAGGATTTTGAACCTTTGCATAGAGTAGGGTTTACTTCTTCTTGAATTTATAATTACTTTTGGAACCAATCAAATGTCGCGGACATTGAAAAGCCACAAGATACTGAATGATCCTGTTTATGGATTCATTACCATCCCCAGCGGACTGATTTTTGAAATTATCGACCATCCATTCTTTCAACGGTTACGGCGGATCAAACAACTTGGTTTGACTGATTTCGTCTATCCGGGCGCCCTGCACACCAGATTTCACCATGCACTGGGTGCTATGCACCTGATGCGTATCACGCTGGACAACCTTCGCGTGAAGGGGACGGAGATTTCCGAGGAAGAGTATGAGGCTGCGCAAATCGCGATCCTTCTGCACGACATTGGGCACGGACCTTTTAGCCATGCCTTGGAATTCAGTCTTTTGGAAGGCATACCCCATGAATCAATTTCGGCCCTCGTGATCAACAAATTGAACGAAGAGTTTGGTGGCAAACTGGGCCTCGCGATGAAAATGTTTGGCGGGACCTATCATCGTAAATTTTTCAATCAGCTTGTATCCAGCCAGTTGGACATAGATAGATTGGATTATTTGCAGCGCGATTGCTTTTTTACGGGCGTCTCGGAAGGGACGATCGGCGCAGATCGGATCATCAAAATGATGACGATCTCGGATGACGAATTGGTCATCGAAGAAAAAGGAATATACAGCATCGAGAATTTCCTAAGTGCCCGGCGTCTGATGTATTGGCAGGTCTACCTGCACAAGACGACGGTAAGTGCCGAAAACATGATGATCAACCTGATCAAACGGGCAAAATTTTTGGTGCAAAATGGGGAAAACATCCCCGCCACCGAGGACCTGTTAATCTTTCTTAAAAACGACGTGCAGCTACACGATTTTGAGAATTCCGATCAAATCCTACACGCGTTTTTGTCATTGGACGACTTTGATGTTTGGGGAGCAATCAAATGGTGGAAAAACAGTTCCGATCCGGTATTGAGGAATATTTCAAACATGTTTTTAACCAGAAACCTCTTTAAAATCACGTTGAGAAACGAGGAATTTTCGGATGAGGAATTGGAAAATGCCCAAGCCAACCTTATGAAGAGGCAACATATTTCGAAGGAAGATTTGGGTTATTATTTTTCCCATGGATCATTGAGCAACTACGCATACCTCAGCAAGGAGAAGATCAATATCCTCACCAAAAAGGGAGAAAAAATCGACGTTGCCTCAGCCGCTGACCTTCCAAACATCAAGGCGATGAGCAAAATTGTCAAGAAACACTTTCTCTGTCATGCCAAAAATTTAATTTTGTAAGATACAATCGCGCACGCATGGAGTTTTCCCTCAATCAAATCGCAGCACTCATCAACGGACAGGTAGAAGGCGACGGCAGCCTCACGGTCAGCCGCATCGACAAAATCCAGGAAGGTATGCCAGGAGGCATCAGTTTTCTCTCCAATGCCAAATACGAGTCTTTCATCTACGAGACGAAAGCCACTGCTGTGATTGTGTCTGAGGATTTCAATCCCCAAAAGCCGATTTCCACCAATCTGATACGTGTCAAGAATGCCTACAATGGTTTCACGCAACTTTTGGAAACCTATGAAGCAATGGTCAAAGGTCAACAATCCGGTGTGGAAGAGCCTTCTTTTTTTCATCCATCCAGCCAAATCGGAGTAAACCACTACCGCGGAGCTTTTTCTTATGTAGGAAAAAACACAGTTTTAGGTGACAATGTAAAGATTTTCCCACACGCCTACATTGGTGACAACGTCCGAATCGGCAACAATGTGACGGTACACGCCGGGGTGAAGGTTTACAACAATACCCAAATTGGAAATAATTGTACCATTCACCCTGGGGCAGTCATCGGGGCCGATGGATTTGGATTTGCGCCACAAGAAGACGGCAGTTACAAGGCAATCCCACAATTGGGCAATGTAGTTTTGGAAGATCATGTGAGCGTTGGCGCCAACACGACGATAGACTGCGCAACGATGGGATCCACTTTGGTCAAAAAAGGCGTGAAAATCGACAATTTGGTGCAAATCGCCCATAACGTAGTCATAGGTGAAAACACGGTCATTGCTTCCCAAACGGGCATTTCGGGATCTACAATAATTGGAAAAAACTGCGTAATTGCTGGCCAAGTGGGAATTGTGGGGCATATCAAGATCGCGGACAACACGACCCTCGGAGCCAAAACCGGCATCATCAAAAGCGTGGATACACCTGGAAAAACACTTTTTGGTTATATAGGATTTGAGGTAAAGGAATTTTTGAAGTCCTACAGTGTATTCAAAAAACTTCCCGATATACAGGACAAAATCAAAGAACTGGAAAAAAAGGTTTAAATTTGCCGCTTAGTAGCTAATTCAGGAAGCGAAAATCGGACGAATGAGAGTCAAACAGCATACGATCAAAAAACAGGTTACCTTATCAGGAGTCGGACTCCACACAGGCGTAATCTCCAACATGACTTTTTTACCTGCACCTCCTAATCACGGCTATAAATTCCAGCGCATAGATTTGGATGGTATGCCCATCGTAGATGCTGACGTAGACAATGTGGTGGATGTATCAAGAGGAACAACCTTGGAACAAAGCGGCGCGAGGGTTTTCACGGTTGAGCATGTGTTGGCCGCATTGGTCGGACTTGAAATCGACAACGTTCTGATTCAACTTGACGGACCCGAACCACCCATCATGGATGGCTCCTCGATCCAGTTTATCCATATATTGGAAGAGGCAGGCTTGGAAGAGCAAAATGCGCTACGCAGGTTTTTTGAGGTACCAGAAAGTATTACCTACCGTGAACCGGCGAGGGAAGTGGAGATTGCCGCTTTGCCATTGGATGACTACAGGGTGACTGTGATGGTTGATTACAACTCTCCTGTACTCGGTAGTCAACACGCCTCTATCACCAATATCAGCCAGTTCAAGGATGAAATAGCTTCTTGCCGTACATTCTGTTTCCTCCATGAGTTGGAAATGCTCTACAATCACAACCTGATCAAAGGCGGAGACCTCAATAACGCCATCGTTGTAGTCGATCGAGTGGTGGAAGACAAGGAATTGGAGCATTTGGCCAAGATGTTCAACAAGAAAAAAGTCGAAGTAAGGAAAGAAGGTATCCTCAACAATGTCGAGCTCCGATACAAGAATGAACCCGCAAGGCATAAATTGCTCGATGTGGTGGGTGATTTGGCATTGGTAGGAAGACCTCTAAAGGCGCAAATATTGGCGGCCCGTCCAGGCCATGCAGCCAACGTAGCCTTTGCCAAGAAAATAAAACGGGTCATGGAAAAAGCTGGCCCGGTTAATATCCCACATTATGACCCCAAACTCCCACCGGTCATGGATATCAACCAGATCAGCAATATCCTTCCCCACCGCTATCCATTCCAGTTGATTGACAAGATCATCTACCTGGACGATACCGTAGTCGCAGGCGTAAAAAACGTAACGATCAACGAGCCGTTTTTTATGGGGCATTTTCCGGGAAATCCCGTGATGCCAGGCGTTCTGCAGGTCGAGGCAATGGCACAGACCGGCGGAATTTTGGTATTGAGTACCGTCGATGACCCGGAAAAATATTGGACCTATTTTTTAGGTATTGAAAGTTGTAAGTTCCGCAAAATGGTTCTTCCTGGAGATACACTCGTGTTCAAATGCGAGCTTTTGGCTCCGATTAGACGGGGAATCGCCAAAATGAAGGGAGAAGCTTATGTGGGAAACACATTAGTCTGTGAAGCAATTATGACCGCTAGCATAGTCCGTAAAGAAGCATGATCAGTCCACTAGCATATATACACGACAAGGCCAAGATCGCCAATAATGTCCACATCGAACCATTTACCATGATCCACGATAATGTGGAAATTGGTGAAGGGACCTGGATAGGTTCAAACGTCACGATTTTCCCGGGCGCCAAAATCGGAAAAAACTCGAAGATATTCCCCGGAGCCGTGATTGCGGCAATACCGCAAGACCTAAAATTCCACGGAGAGGAATCAACAGTGGAAATTGGCGACAACACCACAATTCGTGAATGCGTCACCATCAGCCGCGGCACCGTGGACAAAAGAACAACCAAGGTAGGCAACAACTGTCTGCTGATGGCTTATGTGCACATTGCCCATGATTGCATCGTGGGAAACAATGTCATTATTGCCAATTCAGTCCAAGTGGCCGGCCATGTGTCTATTGACGATTGGGCGATCATCGGGGGCAGTAGCGCCGTGCACCAATTTGTCAAAATCGGCATGCATTCTATGATTTCCGGTGGGTCTTTGGTCAGAAAAGACGTGCCACCCTTTACGAAAGCAGCCCGTGAACCGCTGAGCTATGCGGGAGTCAACAGTTTGGGACTTAGGAGACGGGGCTACTCCAGCGAAGTGATCAGCCAAATCCAAGAAGTGTATCGATACCTCTTTTTAAATAGCCTCAACAACACACGCGCACTGGAAGAAATCGAAATCAATCTCCCCGCCACCAAAGAGCGGGATGAGATCGTCAATTTTATCAGATCTTCCGAGCGCGGCGTGATGAAAGGCTATATCAGCTAGGATGGATGGAAGTCCTGCTGCAAAATATTTCGAAGCGCTTCCAATACGAATGGATTTTTAAAAATCTGGACCTTCAGATTGCCGACGGATCACGTTGGGCAATAACTGGAAGCAATGGTTCGGGGAAGTCAACTCTTCTGAAATGCATCTCGGGAGTTCAACCATTGACTGAAGGGGCAATTTCCTATAACATACATGGCGAAACCATCCCCTCCGAAGAAATCTACAATCACCTAGTGATTTCGGCACCCTATCTCGAACTCCCCGAAGAGTTCACTTTAAGCGAGTTTCTGGAATTTCACTTTAGCTTCAAACAAGCCAAACCAGGACTTTCCGAAAAACAAATGGTGGAAATCATGTACCTCAAGGGACAGGAACAAAAGCCCATTTCACAATTCTCATCCGGAATGAAGCAGCGATTGAAGCTGGGAATCTGTTTTTTTTCAAAAACAAATTTAATTCTGCTGGACGAGCCAACTTCCAATTTAGATGAAAAGGGAGTCAAATGGTATTTGCATTTGATTCAACATTTTTCGCAAGACGCCACAATTTTCGTCTGTTCCAACGACCAAAGGGAATACAGCTTTTGCGACAACATTGTTGAAATCGAGGCCTACAAGCCAAAACGGATACTTTGATTTTACAGGTATATCACTATTTTTACGGGGAAATATCAACTAAAAATATGTTTAAATCACCAATGCGCAGCATCCTAGCACTTTGCGCAATCCTTCTAGTATTCTCCTGTAAAGACGACGGAGAAGTGGATCCTCCCAAAACTCCCGAGGAATTGGCCATCCAGGATTTGACCGGGTCTGGAACACTTACTTGGGTCATCGCCGGAGGCGGCTCCGTTACCAGAGATGGTCGAAACGAAACCAACATCTACCAAACATTTGAGCTTACGTTGAATTCGGCCCCAGGCAAAACCTATACTTCCATCAATGGCGCCGACTTATTTGACTCGGGTGGAAGCTGGGCATTTGTGACTGGCAGCCTTGACAAAATCATCCTTGACGGATCCAAGCCTGCATCGAAAATTCCGATTTCCTTTACACGGACAGGAGACAATTTGATTTTGACATTCTCCATTGTGGCACCTAGTGGTAGAACCATCCCGAATGGCGCAGTGGCCGGCAACTACACATTTACTTTGAGAAAAAAGGCTTAAAATCTATTTTCTTGAAGAAAAAAGGGATTCCGCACAAATCGGAATCCCTTTTTTATGCCCTGAGCGTCACAAGCGTAACGCCTGCGCCTCCCCTGTCGGCGTGTTCATCTTCCAACTTGGCTACCGAACTCATTGACCGCAACAGGTTTCTGGTTATCTCCCGCAAAATGCCGTCACCTTTGCCATGGACAATACGCAAGTCCTTCAAACCCAACATAAACCCATCATCGACAAAATTCTGCACTAAGGAAATGATCTCCTCGGCACGCTTTCCCCTGATGTCGAGGTTTGGAGAAAAATCCATCATCTTGGCATTGGTGTCAAAGCCTATCCTTCTGGCAAGGGACTTTTTCTCTTTCTTCATTTCCCCCAGGGAAATTTTTTCCAATCGATTTAGCTTCACGTTTGATTTCAGATCACCGATACTGATTTCGGCCTCATTCTTTTTGAGGGCCATCACCTCTGCAATCGCACCACTGTCCTTCAATCGCACGTGATCACCCACGGCAATCTCCCCTGAAATGACCTTGATGGTTTTTTCGGGAGCTGGAATTTTCTTTTCTGGTTTTACCTTTGCCTTCAGCTGCTCGACCTCTTGCCTCAGTTCCTTTGCTTTATCTTTGTCGGCCTGCGTGCGGCGGATTTCGGCAATGGTATTTTCGATCTTCCTGTTGACATCGTCCAAGAGTGCTTTCGCCTCTGTCTTCGCCTCTTGGATATACTTCTTTTTGTTTTGCTCCAAGGATTCCCTTAGCTCGGCATATTCCTTCATACGCTGATCCAGGATCCTTTCTTTCCGTTTGTTTTCCAGCAGGAGGGATTCTTGCTGCGCCATTTGGTTCTCGAGCTTGGTAAGCATCTTATCGTACTTGACACGCTCTTCTCCAATATGCTCCTTGGCATAGTCGATGATATCCTTGGCGATTCCAATCTTCGAAGCGATCTCCAGTGCAAAGGAGCTTCCTGGTTTGCCAATATCCAATTGGTAAAGCGGTTCCAATTTCTCCACGTCATAGCGCATGGCCCCATTCACCAAGCCTTGGTTTTTGGCGGCCACCTGTTTGAGGTTGCCGTAGTGCGTCGTGATCACCCCATAGGCTCCGGTCCGGTTGAGAGCAAGTAGAATCCCCTCGGCTATCGCTCCACCAAACATCGGCTCAGTCCCTGTACCAAACTCGTCGATAAAGATGATGGATTTCTTGTCAGCAAATTGGGTGAAATGCTTCATGCTCATCAGGTGTGAGCTGTAAGTACTGAGGTCGTTTTCGATATTCTGCTCATCCCCGATGTCGATGAAGAAATCATCAAACACAGTACACACAGAATGGCTGTCCATAGGCACCAAAAGGCCACATTGGAGCATAAACTGGGCCAAGGCCACTGTCTTTAGCGTAACGGATTTCCCGCCTGCATTGGGCCCCGAAATGACCAAGAGCCTTCTGTTATGGTCTAGGCTTAGGTTGAGTGGCACGACTTTCTTCCCTGCCTGTTTGAGGGCAAATTCGAGCAGAGGATGTCTTGCATCGGACCATTGAAGCTGACGCTCCTTTTTTAAAATGGGCTTGTGGGAATTGGTCTTGATTGCAAACTTTGCCTTGGCCCGAATAAAATCCACCATGCCCAAAAAATGATAGGCCTTACGCATCTCGGGTATGAAGGGCCTCATTGTATCCGTGAGCTTCGTCAGAATCCGTTGGATTTCCCGACGCTCCATGTACTCGAGGTCCTTCAGCTCATTGTTGATGTCCAAGACTTCGGCTGGTTCAAGATATACAGTTTGGCCTGTAGCTGATTCATCATGGATGAATCCCTTGATTTTTCGCTTGTTTTCTGCCAAAACCGGAATGACCATCCTGCCTCCCCTGACGGTAATGGATGCGTCATCGGGCGTCATCCCCTTCGATTTGGCTTCTCGAAATATACGGTCCAATACCTTTCTAAGGCGGTTTTCCTCGTACAATATCTGTGACCGAATCAGGGATAGTTCCTGGGAAGCGTTGTTCCTTATTTTTCCCTTTTCATCAAGTATCCTTTCTATCGCTCTCAGCAGAGTGTTGTCCAATGCAACAAGGCCCAACAATGCAAACAGACTCGGATACGCTTCCTCATGATCCTTGAAAAACTCTATGCACCGGCTGAGGGTAAAAAGTGAAAGCCTGATTTCGTGGAATTCTTCTTGATCCAGAAAACTTCCCTCTATCCTCGCCTTATCGAGGTAGGGATTAGCATCGGTGTAGTTGGATGAAGGGAACAACTCCCCGGATCCAATGATTTTCTTGAATTCATCTGTCTGTTCAAGCAGCCTCGAAACCAGCGACAAATCCTTTGAAAAGGACATTTTGTCCACGAATTGGATACCTAAAGGTCCAGAACATTCCTCTTTGAGTAGTTCCCGGATCTTGGTAAAGCTGATTTTTTCTTCTACGTTTTGGGGATAAAGCATGAATCGTACCTATTTGCCAGAAGATTCGATGACGTGCAGGGAATCAATGGTCCTGGCGTAAATCCTGTCCATCACCCGAAGATCCCGCATATAATACTCAAGGCTTGCTCTAAAAACCGAGTCGCTGACCGCATGTTTTTCAAAAACCTCATTTTCCAAATAGGGGTACAATACCCTTGAGGAATCAAAATGTATCGGGAACGAACTGACTATCCCCTCTGCCAAATGGATATCCGTCAGGATTTGAACCATTTTGTCTTCCGAGAGCACACCTTCCGGCTGCTTGTCAGGACTGCAGGCAACGGAAAGGATCAAGCAGAAATGGAGAAATATTTTTTTCACGAACCAAAATTAAGGAAATCCAAGATATAGCCGTCGAATTATAACATCGTAAACTCCCGAACATCCCATTTCGTTTTTAAATTCAAATATCAGGCTTAATTTAGGCCCGCGAAAACCCCAACATGAACCAACTCCTCAAGAAGCTCAGACGGTATGAAATCATGATCCGGAAGGTGGTCAACAACCAGCTTCAGGGTGACTACCAATCGATCTTCAAGGGATCTGGGTTGGAGTTTGACGACTTGCGGCCGTATCAGTACGGGGATGATTTCAGGACGATCGAATGGAAAGTTTCTGCCAAAGGCCACGGCACTTTCGTAAAGACCTTTCGGGAGGACAAAGACCAGTCGGTTTATTTTTTGCTGGACATCAGCGGTTCGCAGGATATCGGCGATGAAGGCAAAAAGAAAATCGATATCGGAAAGGAAGTGGCTGGCGTATTGACTCTGGCCGCGGTCTTTGAAGGAAGCCAAGTCGGTTTGATTTCATTTTCAGATCAAAAAGAAAAAATCATTCTTCCCGGCAAAGGCCCCAAGCAGGGCATCAAAATCATCCAAGGGATATTCGGCCACAAAAACATATCCCTCAAAACAAACTTGAAGGAAATGTTCAACTTCGCCCTGAACATCATCAAGAAAAGGAGCATTGTCATTGTGATTTCTGACTTTATCGATCAAGGATACGAACGACCATTCAAGGCATTAGCCCAAAAACACGATTTGATTGCGATCCAAATAACCGATCCAAGGGAATCCGCGTTACCTACTTTGGGGATCATCCCGGTCTATGACAAAGAGCAAGGCAGGACGACTTGGGTGAATACCGCGTTTGGGAGTTTTTCTAGAAAAATTCTAGAATCTTTCAGCTCAGAACGCGAACACCTCCAAGATGTCTGCAAGAAAAACCAGGTCAACTACCTCGAAATCAGTACAAAGAATGACATTGTCCTGCCACTGATAGAATTATTCAAGCACCGTAACCGAACCATGAAGCGTGGGTAAAATCTTGGCCTCCATATTGTTGATTTTGGGATTCATTGTCCGACCGGTTTTGGCGCAGGATATTGAGGTGGAGGGCTATTTCATGCAGGATTCAGCGAAGCTAGGCGAGCGGGTTGCCTATGTACTCAAAGCCAAATATCGCCCCGGCACCAATATCATTTTCCCGGATTCCAGTTATAATTTCGAGCCTTTTGTTTTGCTCGAGAAAAAATCCTTTATCTCGTCTACAACAGATGACGTGACATTGGACTCCGCCGTGTACTATGTCTCGAATTTTTCGCTCGACCCCGTCGTACGGCTGTCACTACCGATTTATGAAGTCTTTCGATACGATAGTCTGGAGCACAAACCCCTGGAAGCCCAACTCGCCCTGAAATTGACGATTGACCCGCTTCCCGAAAACCTCGCCTTCAAGGACAACAACGTCTACCAACCCATACCTACCGAATTCAATGTGTTTGTTTTGGTTATCGTCCTGGTGGTACTGCTGGTGGTCGCTGCCGTCGTTTTGTTTTTCTTCGGAAAAAAACTCAAGCGGATGTGGCAAAACTGGCTCGAGAAACGCAAATACAAACGCTTCCTCAGCCGGTGGGAAAAAGCAGAACTTGCCTTTGCTTCCCAACCTGACATGGACCATGCCGACGAGTTGCTTGGGCTTTGGAAAACTTACATGGAGCATCTCAATGAGCAACCTTTCAGGGAATGGACTACCACGGAGATTTCGGAATTCCTTGACAACAAAGACATCATCAAGGATTTCCGCGCGATCGAATCCATCATCTATGCGGGGCAATCCGGAAAGGACATCAGCGAAAACTGTCAAAATCTAAGGGATGTATGCGCCATGGCGTTCCAAAAGAAGATAACCGAACCCGATGAATCCAAATAACATCAGCGACTTTTTCTCCTTGTTTTGGTTCCTTCCCGAGACATTCCAGTCCTATGATTGGGAAAATATCTGGGCTTTGCACCTGCTTTGGATCGCTCCGTTGGTAATGGGTTTACGGAAGTTTGTCAAATTTCTAAAAAACCCCGTGTTGGAGCTTTCCCTTCCCGGTACGGTTTCACAAAACAATCCATGGACTTATCTGCGGCTCATTCCGGGAGTACTTTTTATACTCGGACTGTGGATGGTGATCATCGCACTCGCCCGTCCGCAGAAAAGCAACGAGCGTGTCGAACAATACACCGAGGGCATCGATATCATGCTGGTGATGGATATATCGGAATCCATGGACCTACAGGACTTCAGCCCCAACAGGCTGGAAGCGGCCAAGCAAACGGCGATTGATTTCGTCAACGGCAGGTTTGGCGACCGGATCGGAATGGTGATATTCTCCGGAGAGGCATTTTCACTGGCTCCTTTGACGACAGACTACAAGCTGCTCACCGATTTGGTGAAAGACATCACCTTCAATATGATGGATGCCAAAGGCACCGCGATTGGCAGTGCGCTGGCGGCAGGCACCAATCGAATGCGGGAATCAGAATCCAAAAGCAAGGTGATGATACTGCTCAGCGACGGGGAAAACAACGCCGGAAACGTCGATCCGATCTTCGCGGCCAATCTCGCCGCGGCCATGGATATCAAAATCTACACCATTGCCGTGGGCAAGGATGGCATGGTACCCTATGGCGTGGATTTCTTTGGACGGCCGCAGATGATTGAGAGCTATCTGGACGAAACCACCCTGCGGGATATCGCGCGCATCGGCGGCGGGCAATTCTTCAGGGCATCCGATGGAAATGCGCTAGAGCAGATTTTTGACCAAATCAATACCATGGAAAAAGCGGAAATCAAGGAATCCCGCTACAAGGAAACTGTGGATTTCTATCGGGTGTATTTGTTTTGGGGCATCCTTTTTTTCCTCATTTGGATGGGGCTGAAAAGCAGCTTTTTCAACAATTTCCTCTTGGATTAAGGCCTATTCCGCCAGTGCCTCCCGTGTCAGCTGCTCAAATAAAATGTACGTGGAGTAAAACGTAACGGGCACGCTGACCAACAATCCGACACCAAAGGTCAAAATCCCGCCGAGATTGATCAACAACAAGAGTAAGGTGTAGACAAAAAACTTCCACCAACGCACCGTGATCAGTTTCCGGCTTTCCTCCAATGCGCTCCAATAGTCAAATCCCCCAAAAATTGCCATTAAGACCGCAAAATTGTAAGCTACTGCCAGGTAGACTCCCGGAATGATCAAAGCAAAAATACCCAGACTCACCAAAACCTGCCCGACCAGCCAAATCAAGACGGTCGGAAAATAGTAGGTGAAACCTGTGAAGAAATCCGGATACACAACGGGTTGCCCAGCACTGATCTTGAAGGCCACGAGATAAAATCCCGAATACAAAGGCGGGGCAAGCAGCAGGCCAAACAGGAAAACGAATTTATCAAGATAAACCAGCGCCAGCAGCTGCAAGGAAAAAATCAGCAGCGTAAAGGCCATGCTGAAAAGCGGCTGCTTCAAAAACATTTCCCAAAACTCCCGGAACACCTGATCCAGGTCAAAGTCATAGCCTTTTTCCCGCATTGCAGCAAGCCGTTCTTGGTTCGTGTTGGTTGAAGTCATTTTCAGATCAGATAGAATTCATTGGGTTGGAGGCAGCACAAGCCAAATGCTACACTTTACTATAGACCAGAGATAAATGTCCACCTAAAATTTGTAATTGGGCAAATGTTTCAGGATATCGGCAGTCATCTTGGCAAGGTCAAAGTCGTGCTGCCAGCCCCAATCCTGCCGAGCTCGGCTATCGTCAATGCTGTCGGGCCAAGAATCAGCGATCGCTTGGCGGAAATCCGGTTCATAACTGATCTTGAAGTCGGGATAGTGAAGCTTGATGTTTTCATAGATCTCGCTTGGAGAAAAACTCATCGCCGAAAGGTTGTAGCTCGAGCGGATCTTGACACTCTCCCGCGGTGCTTGCATGAGTTGGATGGTGGCTTTGATGGCATCGGGCATGTACATCATCGGTAGGTAAGAATCTTCTCTAAGAAAGGATACAAAATGCTCCCCTGCAATCGCCTTGTGGTAGATATCCACGGCATAGTCAGTAGTTCCTCCGCCCGGCAGAGACTTGTATCCGATTAGCCCTGGATAGCGAAGGCTGCGTACGTCAACACCGTATTTTTCAAAATAGTACTCGCACCAGCGCTCTCCGGCTTGCTTGGAAATTCCATAAACCGTATTGGGCTCCTTGACACAGTATTGGGGTGTCTGGACCTTGGGCGTGTTGGGACCAAACACGGCAATGGAAGAAGGCCAATAGATTTTGTCCATTTTTTCTTCCTTCGCAAGCTCCAAAATGGAAAGCAGACTGTCCATATTCAATCTCCAGGCAAAAAGCGGGTTTTTCTCGCCCGTGGCGGAAAGCACCGCGGCCAAATGATAAATCTGCGTCACACTTTCGGATTTCACCAGTCGGCGGACAGCCGCATCGTCCATTACATCGAGGACTTTTGTCTTGCAGCAATCAAATTTTTCAAGTGATTTTGGGTTGATGTCGGTAGCGATTACCTGCTCGCCACCATGGATTTCGGCCAAAGCCTGTGTCAGTTCCGAGCCCAATTGCCCGGCTGCACCAATGATCAAAACGCTTTCCATGAGTAAAATTTTCCGACAGATGGACTTCTGTGCCCCCTGAGGTTTTTGATTATATTTGGGATTGAATGGCGCAAAAATAGTGATTTCAGCCGATGTACGGCACAAGGGCGCCACAAGTGTTTGAGCTTTTAAAAAAACTAATTCCAATCCATGTACGATACCCTAAAACCCAAATTAGAGAAAGAGTTGCAGGAAATCCAGTCTGCTGGACTTTTCAAGAAAGAGCGGATCATCACCTCCCCTCAGGCTGCGGAAATCACCATCGCCGGCGGACAAAAGGTGTTGAACTTCTGCGCCAACAACTACCTTGGCTTGTCATCCCACCCCAAAGTGATCGAGGCGGCCAAGAAAGCCATCGATACGCATGGATTCGGTATGTCTTCTGTCCGCTTCATCTGCGGGACGCAAGACATCCACAAGGAGTTGGAGGAAAAGATTTCCAAGTTCTTGGGTACTGAGGATACGATTCTGTATGCCGCCGCTTTTGATGCCAACGGTGGCGTATTCGAGCCCTTGTTTGGTCCGGAGGACGCTATCATTTCCGATGCCCTGAACCATGCCTCCATCATCGACGGTGTCCGCCTCTGCAAAGCCATGCGCTACCGCTACGAGCACAACAACATGGAGGACCTCGAGGCCCAACTCAAGGATGCCGATGCCAAAGGTGCCGTACAGAAAATCATCGTCACGGATGGGGTCTTCTCTATGGATGGCACCATCGCGCAACTGGACAAGATTGTAGCTTTGGCTGAAAAATACAAAGCGGTAGTCATGTCAGACGAATGCCATTCCACCGGATTCATGGGCAAAACCGGCCGCGGCGTACACGAATACCGCAACGTCATGGGCAAAATCGACATCATCACCGGCACCTTGGGCAAAGCATTGGGCGGTGCTTCTGGAGGCTTCACCTCAGGCAGAAAAGAAATCATCGAACTCCTCCGCCAAAGGTCAAGACCTTACCTGTTTTCAAATACCCTAGCCCCTTCGATCACAGGCGCATCGATTGCCGTGTTTGATTTGCTATCCGAGACGACCGAACTCCGGGACAAACTCGAGGAAAACACCAAATACTTCCGGGCCAAAATGACCGAGGCAGGATTTGACATCAAGCCGGGAGAGCATCCCATCGTTCCGATCATGCTTTACGACGCGGTATTGTCACAAAAAATGGCTGAAAAGCTGCTGGAAAAAGGAATCTATGTGATTGGATTCTACTTTCCCGTCGTGCCAAAAGGACAAGCCCGGATCCGCGTACAGATTTCAGCCGGACACGAACGTCATCACCTCGACCAGGCAATAGCGGCTTTTGTTGAAGTCGGCAAGGAACTTGGAGTGGTGAAATAGAAATTTTTTACCGTGCCATGATGGAAGGGTCATGGCACGGGATTTTTTTTAGTGGCTGGGAAATCAGGGTCCAAAATACGCTACTGCCATCATTGGCGGACTATTTCACCTCCTTACATTCTTCTCCTCGATCCTTTTCAGCTCGGTTTGAATTTTTTCCTTGCTGATCCATTGACCGCGGAGCATCAGACCTTCGATGTTTTTGAGTCGGCTGAGATCTTCGAGTGGATTGCCTGAGACCAAGACAAAATCTGCTGCAGCACCTGACTTGATCACTCCATATTGCCCATCTTGTCCAAAGTAGCGCGCGATATTGATAGACCCGGATTTGAGGATTTCGACGGGTTCCATTCCCGCTTCGTGCATGGACTTGATTTCATTGTGGATCGAAAAACCGGGTACGTTAAACACCTGCGGGCTATCCGAACTCATCAATATCGGAACTCCCGCTGTATGCAAAGCCAACAGCATTTTTTGACGGAATTCAAGGTAAGGCTTCACGATCTCTTCCCGAAGCATGCCCTGGTTTTCCAACAGTTTTTTCTGGTTGACCCATTGCTGAATTTGGACTCCCGGGAGGTATTTCATATCGGGTTCGAGCCGAAACTGGTCGGCAGGTTTATAGCCAAAAAACCGTTCAAACAGCGTAAGGGTAGGCGCAATCCAAGCTTTGGAATCCAAAGTCATTTGGACCAATTCAGGGATTTTGGACATATCTGCATAGGGAAGCGCCATCATGCTGAACGCTCCCGCCACTTGGGGATCTAGCCTGCTCTTGTCAGACACCAGTGCCTCTATGTATCCATCCATGTGCTCCACGGACTTGTAGCCATGTTGGAGGGAATTGGCAAGGCCCACGTCCAATGAAACGTGACCGCCAAAGATGATACCCTCTTCTTTCGCAGTGTTCGCGATCGCCAAAAACCGCGGCATATCCAATCCTGGATGCAGCTTGAGGTGGTCAAATCCACCGGCTTTCTGTTCTCTGACCATTTGGGCGCCATGCTCCGGACTTTGTACAGAGCCTCCGTTCAGGGAAGGACCCGCAGCAAACAGGCGTGGGGAAATGATTTCCCCCGATGCCACTTTTTCCTTCAACTCAAGATGTGAAGGATGACCCATCATTCCTCTGACATTGAGGATGCCGTTGGCGATGTACAGCCAAAGGATATCCTGGGTATAGGAAAAGTCCCCCTCTGCGGATGCAGGCGGGATATGGGAGTGCATTTCCGCCAAACCAGGATGTGCAAAAGCTCCTTTTGCGTCTGTTTTGGTAATATTGGTCGGTATGTTTCTGGGCGGTGATGCCTTGGGGAATACGGCTGTGATTTTTCCTTCTTGAACCAAAATGGACTGGTCGCGAAGTATTTGACCCGACTCGACATCGATGATGTGGACGTTTTGGACGAGCATATCCTGCGCAGCACATGCAAGTGAAGCACATGCCGCGACAAATAAAAGAAGGAGCTTTTTCATGGTTAAATTTGGGTTTAAGATGGATGTGGAACACTGGCTTTCCAATCACTGTGGAAAAAGGCCCCACTTGGGTCGTCTTTACGCTGATAGGTATGCGCACCGAAATAGTCTCGTTGTGCCTGAATGAGATTGGCGGGGGAATCGGTCGTGATGCGGCTGAGGAAATAATTGGCAGCGGCAGACATGACGGGGAGTGCATGGCTATGCTGCAAGCCCAAGCCAACGATGTAGGTCAGGTCCAATTTCATTTCCTTGATTTTTGATTTGAGTGATTTGGTGGTGAAAATGGACGTGTTGTCCTTGAAAATTCCCACCAACTGCTCCATCATGGTAGAGCGGATGATACAGCCATTGGTCCAGATACGGGCAATCTCGCTGAGATTGAGGTTCCAGCCTTCTTTTTCCGATACCGTTTTCATCAAGTCGAAGCCGACTTCATGATTGATGAACCGCGTGAGGGCATAGGCGTTTTTGAGTTTCTCGATCAAAATGACCTTATCCTCCGCAAAGGCGCCGAATCTGTGTCCATAATATTCCGCCAATTCGACCCGATTAGATTTGTTGCTGGAAAGCATCCGGGCAGTCACGGCTTCAGACAAAGGACTATAAGGCACTTGAAAGTTCAAAGCAGTGGTCAAGGACCAGCTGCCGGTTCCTTTTTGGCCCGCCTTGTCCAAGACCATATCCAGCAGATATTCCCGCCCATCCCTTACCAATAAAATATCGGCAGTAATTTCCAACAAATAACTCCTTAGGCCTTCGTTTGCCCAATTCTTCAACACTTTCGAAATTTCAGGATAGGTGAGTTTGAGTCCATATTTCATCAATTGGTAAATCTCAGCCAAAGCCTGCATTTCAGCATACTCGATGCTGTTGTGCACCATTTTTATAAAATGTCCCGAGCCGGCGGGGCCGATATAGTCGACGCAGGGATTGGCATGGGTATCTTTTGCGGCGATTTTTTGCAGGTAGGGTGCCAGGATATCAAAGGCTTCCCGGCTTCCACCCGGCATCAGCGAAGGGCCTCTACGAGCGCCCTCCTCTCCACCGGAAACGCCCATTGCTACAAAGTGAAGTCCCTTTTCCTCCAAATCCTTCACGCGTCGATTGGAATCCTCATAAAAAGAATTCCCACCGTCAATCAGGATATCTCCCGCCTGCAACGAGGACTCCAATTGGGCGATTTGTTGATCGATCGCCGCGCCGGCAGGGATCATCAGGAGTATCTTCTTCGGCGATTGAAGCGATGAAAGAAAACCTGCCAGATCATCAAATCCCTTCAACAACGGAAATTCAGTATTCTCCTCAGCAAACTGGCTGGCAATGTTCTCCTCTTTCCCCTCCACAAACCGATTGTAAACCGAAACAGGAACGCCCTTTTCAGCGAAATTCAACGCAAGACTTTTTCCCATCACGCCCATTCCGATAATGCCGATATGGGAAGCTGCTTGGGATATTTCAGGATAAGACAACACCTCCTTTACCATTTCTTCTGGAGTTTTGGT
This sequence comes from Mariniradius sediminis, assembly GCF_021491425.1. Taxonomy (NCBI): domain Bacteria; kingdom Pseudomonadati; phylum Bacteroidota; class Cytophagia; order Cytophagales; family Cyclobacteriaceae; genus Mariniradius; species Mariniradius sediminis. Next base: position 110,045 of record NZ_JAKEVZ010000012.1, read on the forward strand.
GATATCCATTTGATAACCGTAGCCAGGTTCCTCCCAAGTATTGAGTTGGGAATCGAGCAAATCGGGGTTCATGTAATGGCCCTTTCTTGCGGCCATCCTTTCGGCAATGACTTCCTTCATGCCTTTGAGGTGCAGCCAGATAATGTCCGGGACGGTTTGAAGCCTTTCCCGATATACTTCCCGTAGCGCAGAGCAAGCCAAAATCCCCCCACCGGATGATTCCCATTTTTGGATATTTCCCGCTAGGTGATCAAGCCAAGGCCAACGGTCGTGGTCGGTCAAGGGAATACCGTGGGTCATCTTCTCGATATTTGCTGTGGGATGGAAGTCATCCGCATCATAAAAAGGCAAATGAAGATTCTTTGCCAAAAGGGAGCCCAAAGTGGTTTTTCCGCTCCCGGATACACCCGTCACAATGATTATCATAGCCGAAATTAAGAAAATTAATTATTTTCACCATGTTTACTTACGCAGGGCAAATGGCTGCTTCAGAAAATCTTTCCGATCATTTTTATACCAAAAAAGTCGCCGACCTGCATCACCGTAGGCTGTTGGTTTTTCATCCCAAGACTCCCGTTTCCGGCGTGGCAGCGGCCATGGCCGAAGAAAAAATGTCCTGCGTATTCGTAGGTCTTGGGGAGGATGACATCCAAGGCTATGTCACTGACATCACCCTCCGTGACAAGGTATTGGCCAAAGGAATATCTGCGGAAATTGAAGTTGCGGAGATAATGGATTCGGGTATCGTCTTTATCCTAAGACAGGCATTTCTCTATGAAGCTTTGCTGCTGATGTTTCGAACAAAGACGAGGTATTTGCTCGTCCGCGAACATGGAAAATTTGTCGGGTGGATATCCAGAAACAAGATCCTCTCTGAACAGGCGCAGGGGCCCTTCATGTTTATCCAATCCGTGAAGCAAGCCTTGGACACTGAGGAACTCGCCTCGAAATGGGCGCAACTTCCCTCGATTATCCACGACCTGTTGTCAAAGGGGATGAAGGCCCAAATCATCAACCAGATCATCACGGCCATTTCAGACGCCATTTCGCTCCGGATCATTGAAAACGTGATCCATGAAATGGGCCCGCCACCGGCAAAGTTTGTCTTTTTTGTATTGGGAAGTGAAGGGCGGTCCGAGCAAACGCTTAAGACCGACCAGGACAATGCAATCATTTACGAAGACAAAGCCAATGAGCAACGGGAGATTGTGCGGGAATACTTCCTGGAGTTTGCAGATCGGGTTTCCACCGACCTGGACCGGGTCGGTATCATATTCTGTAAGGGTGGATACATGGCCAAAAACCCCAAGTGGACCCATTCGCTATCGCACTGGCAACGCAACTATGAAAACTGGATCCAGGAGTCCTCACAGGAAACAGTAATGAAGTACGCAACCTTCTTTGACTGCAGGCCGATTTTCGGGGATTTTTCGCTTTTGGATCAATTGAAGGCATTTATGGGAGATTTACTTGAAAAAGCTCCGGAGCGCTTTTTTATCAATATGGGTTACAATGCGCTGCAATTTGAACCGCCACTTTCATTTTTCAGGGGTATCAGAACCTACGAAATTGATGGGGAAAAACATTTTAACATCAAAAAAACGATGACCCCCATTGTTGACTTAGCCCGGGTGTATGCCTTACACCACAGGATATTTGAAACAAATACCGGAGAAAGAATCAAGGCGCTTGAATCATTGGGTGTCTTTTCACACAAGGAATCCAATGAACTCAGCCACGCGTACTACTACTTGATGGGACTTCGGCTCGAAAAACAGTCGCTACAATTGCTTCAAAAAGATGAAAAAGCATCCAACCATGTAAATATTGACCATCTGACGAAGGTCCAAATGGTCACATTGGTGGAAATCTTCAAAGTGATCAAAGAATTTCAACTGAAAATCAGGGTGGCGTTTACTAAAAATATATTTTAGCAAATCGAAAAGATCTTTTTTAAATTTTTTATAAAAGTCTATGATTTAATACAAAAGTTTTTTTATTTTGTGTAGAAAATAAAATCCCAATAAAATTTCTTATTTGGAAAGATTGGTAATTGCAATGCAGATTAGAATAAACCAATCTTCTAAAAAGGGAACGATTACCAAAATTTATGATCGGAAGAAAGATTTCTAACCGAAACTTCTCCCTGACAAATCCAGCGTACGAATCTGATAAACCCAGCAACATAACTCCATCTATATGCTCAGCAAATATCCGCTTTCAGAAGTAGAAAAAGCCTTTCAGAAAGAATCAGGAATTGAGAACATCAGCACGCTGATACCGTATCTCACGGTCGATAACTTCCCAAAGCTCGGTTTGATCACGGCTTGCCGATTTTTGGAATGGGTTTCCGAAAACCCCCAAGGCGTCATCAGTCTTCCGACTGGAAAAACTCCCGAATACTTTATCAAATGGACGCAGTTCCTTTTGGAAAATTGGGACACAAAAAAAGGGAAAGAAGTGCGGGACCGCTACAATATGTCAGCCCTAAAGAAGCCCAACCTGAAGGATTTGACATTTGTGCAGATCGATGAATTCTACCCGATTTCTTCCAAGCAGAAAAACAGCTTCTTCGACTACGTCAATAAATTCTACCTGGAAGGATTTGGCATGAGCAAGGAAAAAGCCATCCTGATTAATTCGGACGAGATCCCTTTGGCTGGCGGCAAGCACTTCAAGGAGGTTTTCCCTGATTTGAAGGTGGATTTGTCCCTCCGCTTCCGCGATCCGATAAATGCCCTCGAAAAAATCCAGCAGCAGTCCATTTACATGATTGACCATTGGTGCGGGCAATATGAACAGCGCATCAGGGATGCAGGCGGCATAGGGTTTTTCTTGGGCGGAATTGGTCCAGATGGACATATAGCATTCAATACGCGGGGATCGCACTTGTTTTCGACCACGCGTCTGACAGAAACAAACTTCGAAACCCAGGCCGTAGCCGCGGGGGATTTGGGTGGAATCGAGGTTTCTGCCAATAGACTAGTGATTACAATTGGCCTTGAAACCATCGTTTACAATCCGGAAGCAGTCGGCATTATCATCGCCGCGGGTGAAGCCAAAGCCCAAATCGTCAAGGATTCTTTGGAAACACCCCTGAGCAATATCTATCCTGGAACAGTACTGCAAAAACTCAAAAACGGACGTTTTTACCTGACCAAAGGTGCTGCAGTTCGCCTGACCGATTCCGTGGACGCCTATTACAAAAAAGGCGAATGGACCTGGGAGAAAACGGAAAGATCCATCATTGATCTTTGCAAAAAGATCCAAAAGTACGGCCACAGGCTCAAAATGGAGGACCTGAAGGCGGACAAATACACGTCGATGATTCCGGGGCTATCCGAAGACACGGTCAACCAAGTGATGAAAAGTGTGGTTGAGAAAATCAACCGCGGTACAGAAAAGGAAAAAAACCAAGTACTGCTACATACCGGCCCGCACCATGATGATATCTCTTTGGGGATTTTGCCACACATTACAAATCAATTGGCGGAAAACACCAATGAAGCGCATTTCTCTGTATTGACTTCGGGCTTCACGGCCGTGACAAATTCATTTGTGATCGATACTCTTTTACAGACCAAAAAATTGCTGGACGAAGGCTTGATCCAAATGGTCCATTACGATGACTTTTTTGACGTAGGCTACAAGCTGAAAACCGATAAGGATGTCTATCACTTCCTGACCAATGTGGCTTCCGAACACCCCGACCAGAGAATAAGAGGTCTATGCCATAGGGTCGTGCGGGCATTGGTGGACATTTGGGAAGTAAAAAGTAAGGCCAAGCTGCGCGAAACCATCAATGACGTGATCAGCATTCTGAGAAACTCCTATGACGGCGAGAAAAACCCGGCCAAAATCCAGAAGCTGAAAGGTATGATCCGGGAGTTTGAGGAGGAATTGGTTTGGGCGCATTTTGGGGTACAGGTCAAAAACGTCCACCACCTACGCTTGGGATTCTACACTGGTGACATTTTCACCGAACAACCCGATAAAAAGCGTGATGTGGAACCGATCGTGGAATTGTTCAGAAAAGTTAACCCAACTAAAATAAGTTTGACATTGGACCCAGAAGGTTCTGGGCCAGATACCCACTACAAGGTACTTCAAGCAACCGCAGAAGCGGTCCGTCAATGGGGATTGGAAAAAGACTTGAGCGAATTGCGCATCATTGGTTACAGAAACGTTTGGTTCAAATTTGAACCCCACGAGGCCAACGTGATCGTGCCTGTTTCACTCGGAGACATGTCAGTGATGGAAGATTCCTTCACCAATTGCTACCTGAGTCAGGTAAATGCTTCCTTCCCTAGCTATTCGCACAACGGGAAATTCTCCACTGTTGCGAAAAGAACTTGGGTGGGACAGTTAAACGACATACAGTTGCTATTGGGTAAAAACTATTTTTACCTCCACGATACGGCAAAGGTTCGGTCAAGCCACGGCCTGATATTCTTTAAGGATATGAATGTCGAGGAATTCTTGGCCCATGCGAGGGAGTTGGAAAAATCCATCGAGGGAATGCTTTGAAGTACGAGAAAATAAATGGCCGGGAAGAAAGTCCAGCGCAAACTTTCTTCTGCGGCCGTTGAACTTTTGAACAATAAACCTATGCTGAAAACCGAAAGACCTATTCTTGGCTTGGACATTGGCGGCACCAATATCAAAGCAGGCGTGCTCGTCGGATCCGAGTTGGTGGATATCCGAATGATCGAAACTCCCTCACAGGAATCCCAGGAGTACATCCTCGAGACGATCGCCGATCTGATTGGCACCTATCTTCACCACGATTTTTTTGCGATTGGAGTAGGTATTCCGGGCCTGATAGACACGGATTTGGGCATTGTGCTCAATCTTGAAAATATCCCTTCCTTCAAAAGGGTACACCTCCGCGAGTTTTTGGAATTGAGGTTCGGCAAACCGGTATACATCAACAATGACGCGAATTGCTTTGCGCTTGGGGAATACAAATTTGGCGCAGCAAAAATCTATAAGCATGTAGTCGGAATCACGCTTGGCACCGGACTTGGCGCAGGCATTATTGCGAATGGACACCTTTATTGTGGTTTCAACTGTGCGGCGGGCGAATGGTGCTCAGCCCCCTATTTGGACCAAGACTTTGAGTTTTATTGCAGTTCCAAGTTCTTTCATGCCAAATACCATGCAAAGGCAAAATCACTTTCGAAGCGGGCGAAAGATGGAGACAAAGAGGCATTGCGCGCTTATGAGGAATACGGGCACCATTTGGGTGAATTGATCAAAAACATCCTGTACACGCTAGCGCCCCAGGCAATTGTCTTAGGTGGATCGATTAGAAAAGCTTACCCCTTTTTCAGGGAAAGTATGCTGGCCAATATCGCCACATTCAAGTATCCCTCCGTGAGTGCCAACCTCAAAATCTTGATTTCGGAACTGGATGAAACAGGCATACATGGTGCAGTGGCGCTAGTGGATGAATATGCCGTACCCGCGGAGCCAGTTGAAAAAAGCATCTGAGGCAACCGTTATTTTTTCAGAATAATATTTGGATTCGTCTGCCACGACTCACTTGGGTCTGTAATAATTCGTACCTTTCGGCAGATTTGAACCCAAATAGTATGATCTACAATTCCATTATCGAGACCATTGGCAACACCCCCATGGTTCGCTTGAACAGAATCAATAAGGGCATCAAAGGAGAAATCCTCGTCAAAGTTGAATACTTCAATCCCGGGAACTCCATGAAAGACCGGATGGCCATCAAGATGGTAGAAGACGCCGAAGAGGCCGGAATCCTAAAGCTCGGAGGCACCATCATCGAAGGCACGAGCGGCAATACGGGAATGGGCTTGGCCTTGGCGGCAATAGCCAAGGGATACCGCTGCATCTTCACAATGGCAGACAAACAATCCAAGGAAAAAATCGATATCCTCAAGGCCGTCGGGGCCGAGGTTGTCGTTTGCCCAACCAACGTGGCACCCGAGGATCCTCGATCATATTATTCCGTAGCAAGACGTCTCAACCAAGAAATCCCGAATTCATTCTACCCCAACCAATACGATAATCTTTCCAATTCACTGGCGCACTACGAAACGACCGGCCCCGAAATCTGGAAAGATACGGAGGGTAGGATTACGCATTACGCGGCGGGCGTCGGTACAGGAGGCTCGATGTGCGGTACCGCAAAGTACCTCAAGGAACAAAACCCCGATATCGTGACCGTGGGCATCGATACCTATGGCTCAGTTTTCAAAAAATATAAAGAAACAGGAGTATTCGATGAAGATGAGATATACCCCTATCTGACCGAAGGTATCGGCGAAGACATTCTCCCAAAAAACGTAGACTTCTCACTCATTGATCATTTTATCAAGGTCACGGACAAAGACGCTGCCGTAATGACAAGGAGGCTTTCCCGTGAGGAAGGGCTCTTCGTGGGCTGGTCCTGTGGATCGGCTGTACACGGTGCCTTGGAGTATGCCAAAGAAAACCTCAAGGAGGGTGACGTGATGGTCATCATCCTCCCAGACCATGGCACACGCTATCTCGGCAAAATCTACAACGACGATTGGATGCGCAACCACGGCTTTCTCGAGGACAAATCCTTCGGCACTGCAAGGGACATCATCGCCTCTAGAAATGGCAGCTACAGGCTGGTTGTCTCCCAGAAAAACGACACCGTAAAGGACGCTATCCACCTGATGAATCAAAAGGGCGTATCCCAGATTCCCGTGGTGGAAGATGGTCAGGTTGTCGGGAGCATAACCGACAGCAAGCTGCTTTCCAAAATCATCGAAAACCCGGAGTTGAAGGATGCAAAAGTCTCCGACGTGATGGAAAATTCGATGAAATTTGTAGCCTTGGACAGTACGCTCGATGTGCTCAGTAGTATGCTCGACAAGGAAAAAGCGGTCCTTGTCAGGGACGACAAACACCAGATACACATCGTCACCAAGCATGATCTCTTGGAGGCCATGACCAAATAAAGATTTTTCAGCAATTCATGAAAAAGATACAGGAGGCGCAATACGGTTTCGAGGCCATTCGTCGCAGAAATCGAGAAACCCTGCGTCTCCTACTCCCATTTTCCCCGATTCTCACATCCTGTTTGCGAAAACTCCAAAATTCTGTAATTTGACCGAAATAGCGTCAATTACATGTTTCCCAAAGGATTACCTGTTTTTATCACCCTTGCCTTTCTTTTCCTTGTCGGATTGGTCATTTGGCTTTGGCCGGAAGACCGCGTTGACTTCAGTACGGAAGTAAAGCCAATCCTGAACAAACATTGCATTTCCTGCCATGGCGGTGTCAAAAAAAACGGTGGCTTCAGCGTACTGTTTGAGGAGGAAGCATTAGCCCCGACCGAATCAGGGATTCCAGCCATTATCCCCGGCAGTCCCAACCAAAGCAACCTCATCAAGCGGCTCCATGAAACCGATCCCGAGTTACGGATGCCTTACCAAAAACCCCCGCTTTCTGAACAAGAAATTGAAATCCTGAGGAAATGGATCAAACAAGGCGCAAAGTGGGGAGATCATTGGGCCTATGAAAAAGTAGCAAAACCAGAAGTACCGAATCGTCCACAATGGAAAGAGGGGATCAAAGCATCTACCTTGGATGCCTTTGTAATGGAAAAACTGGATGAAAATGGGCTTCAGTCCTCCGCACCGGAATCCAAAGGCAGGTTGCTGAGAAGGCTTTCTTTGGATATCACAGGCTTGCCACCCTCCGAAGGCCTCGCCAAAGAATGGAAAACCGGGCAAGTGGACTTGGATCAAGTCGTTGACAGGCTGCTTTCTGACAAGGCTTTTGGCGAAAAATGGGCAAGCTGGTGGTTGGATTTGGCGCGCTATGCAGATACCAAAGGCTATGAGCGGGATGTGTCACGGACGATGTGGCCTTACAGGGATTGGGTGATCGACGCACTGAATGCGGATATGCCCTTTGATCAATTTACCATCGAGCAGCTCGCCGGGGACCTTCTTCCCCAACCGACGGACACGCAATTGAAAGCCACAGCCTTTCATCGAAACACCATGAACAACGATGAGGGCGGAACGCAAGATGAGGAATTCCGGGTAGCTGCCGTGCTGGACAGGGTCAATACAACCTTTGAAGTCTGGCAAAGTACCACGATGGCATGCGTGCAATGCCATAGCCATCCCTACGATCCGATACGGCACGAGGAGTATTTTCAAGCAGCAGCCTTTTTCAACAATTCCAGGGACGAAGATACCCACGATGAGGAACCCAAGCTGCGCATGTATGAAGCGACTGATTTGGCTGAAATTGAAACCGTCAAAAATTGGATCAAGGACTTTGGCAAAAAGGAAGATGTTAGATTCTACGGTGATTTCCTCAGATTCCAGGAGCCCAAATACCATGCGCATCTCTGTGAGGACTTTGACAAGGCCGAGCTGATCGATACCAAATGGCTGGGCCTTTGGCCTGGCGGATCAACATATCTGAGAGATGTTTATACAGGCCGCTCCGACCTTTTGCTGCTGAATTATTGGGCGGATGTGGACGGAACCAAGATGAGTATCCGTGAAGACGGTCCAGACGGACGGGTCCTCAGCCAATTTGTCATCAACAAAACCAATGGTCGAGTGACGCGGGCGATACCCTTTTTACCCGTAGATGGAAAGGTTGACCTTTTCATTTCGGCCGAAAATCCAAGAGCCAAAGCCCAACAAAACACCTCAGCGATCGTATGGTTTGCCTTCGTCCCTTCACTTCCCGGAAAAGACAATACGGGACACGCAGGCATGCAGGAGAAGTTTATCAGCCTGCTCAACCAAAAACCGCTCACACTACCGATCATGGGTGAAAACCCAAGCTTCATGCAGCGGGAGACAAGGGTATTTGAAAGGGGAAATTGGTTGCTGCTTGGCGAAAAAGTAGAGCCGAAGACTCCGGCGGTCCTGAACCCTTGGCAAGAAAAATGGCCCAAAAACAGACTTGGATTGGCCTATTGGCTAACTGACGAAGAGAACCCCTTAACAGCACGCACGGTCGTCAACCGGGTTTGGCAGCAGCTGTTTGGTAGGGGCTTGGTCAACACCTTGGAGGACATGGGTACCCAATCCGATACGCCATCACACCAGGAATTGTTGGATTATTTGGCTTGGCAACTGATGCACGAATATGATTGGAGCCTCAAAAAGCTGATCCGGGAAATCGTGCTTTCCAATACCTATCGACAAAGCTCACAAATCACACCGGCAATCCTTGCCGCAGACCCGGAAAACCGCTGGTATGCCCGAGGACCGAGGATAAGGCTTAGCGCCGAACAGATCCGCGATCAGGCTCTGGCAAGTACCGGTTTGCTGAGCAGGAAAATGTATGGCCCGCCAGTCATGCCTGAGCAGCCTGAGGGCGTTTGGCAGACGGTCTATAACGGTGAATCCTGGACAACGAGCGAAGGCGAAGACAGGTACCGACGCGCAGTCTACACCCTGCTGAAAAGGACAAGCCCCTACCCTTCCTTCATCAGCTTCGATGCCGGTAGCAGGGAGGTCTGTCTCAGCAAACGCATCGTCACCAACACACCCCTGCAGGCACTCGTCACCCTCAACGACCCAGTCTACATCGATGCGGCGCGCGAGATAGCAAAAAAAATGCATACACTCGGTGAGAAACCCCAGGAAGCGATCGCGTCAATGTATGGATCGATGATGCTGGAAGAAATCCCACCTGCAAAACTCCAAGCTTTGACAAAATTGTACGAACAGGCATTGGAAAACTATCGCCAGAAACCCGAAATGGCCATTGAGTTGATTTCCCAATCTGAGCAAAAAAATAAAAATACACTTGCCGCTTATGTGGTGGTAGCCAATGCCCTGTTGAACCTGGATGAATTCCTAACCAAACCCTGATTATGCTAGGACTTGAGAGACTATTAAAAGAACTCCAGCACCGCCAATTGGAAGAGCAGACGAGGCGGCACTTTCTCCTCGAATGTGTCAGCAAAATGGGTGGATTGGCACTGGCGCCGCTGCTTTTCTCCTGTGAATCAAATCCCAAAATACCCGCGACTCAGCAGGTTGCCTTGAGTCAGCGTACCCTAAATCCCCTTTCCCCCCAGCCTCCCCCGCACTTGCCCAAGGCGAAGTCGATCATCTACCTCCACATGGCAGGCTCGCCTTCACAGCTAGAATTGTTTGATTTCAAACCTGAATTGGTGAAATACGATGGAAAAGCCTGCCCAGAGTCGCTATTGGAAGGGAGAAAATTCGCCTTTATCCGCGGTGTCCCCAATCTTTTGGGGCCCCAGTCCAGTTTCCGGCAACACGGTGAATCCGGCGCATGGGTCTCGGATTACCTGCCGCACTTTTCCAAAGTCGTGGACGAAGCAGCATTTCTCAAAGCCGTCCATACCGACCAATTCAACCATGGCCCCGCCCAACTATTCATGCATACCGGTAGTCCGCGTCTCGGAAGACCAAGCCTCGGGAGTTGGGTGACCTATGGCCTCGGAACAGAAAACCAAAACCTGCCAGGCTTTGTCGTGTTGACCTCGGGCGGAAAAACCCCCGATGCAGGCAAAAGTGTTTGGGGTTCAGGTTTCCTGCCTTCTGTCTACCAAGGTGTACAATGCCGCTCCAAGGGAGACCCTGTGCTTTACTTGCAGGATCCAAAAGGGATCTCACGGGATTTGAAACAAAACATCATCAGTGCCATCAATGATGTCAACAAATTGGAATATGAGCAGTACGGAGATCCTGAGACACTGGCCCGGATCAATCAATACGAAATGGCCTATCGGATGCAGATCGAAGTCCCGGAAGTGATGAATATCAACGATGAGCCCGCATACATCCACGAACTCTACGGCACCAAGCCAGGTGAGGAAGCATTTGCGAACAATTGCCTCCTGGCCAGAAAGCTCGTCGAAAAAGGCGTCCGCTTTGTCCAGCTTTTCGATTGGGGATGGGACAGCCACGGCACGGATCATTCGACGGCGATCGACTTGGGCTTCAGAAACAAATGCAATGAGATCGACCGCCCGATTGCAGCGCTATTGATGGATTTGAAGCAAAGGGGAATGCTCGAGGATACGCTCGTCGTCTGGGGCGGGGAGTTTGGCCGAACGCCGATGCAGGAAAACCGGGAGGGAAAAACCATGGGCTACAAAGGCCGCGATCACCACGTGGAAGCTTTTACCATGTGGATGGCCGGAGGCGGGATCAAAAACGGCAGCTCCTTTGGCGAGACGGACGAATTGGGTTTTGGCGCAGTCAGTGGCAAGGTCTCCGTGCACGATATCCATGCCACCATCCTCCAACTGATGGGATTCAACCATGAGCAATTTACCTATGATTTCCAAGGGAGACCGTTCAGGTTGACAGATGTAGAAGGCCATATCATCCAAGAAATCCTCGCTTGATGGCATTTCTCGCACTCATAGAACTACTAGGAAGAATGCATCCCCTATTGGTACACCTGCCAATCGGGTTCCTCATTTTTGGGATTTTCCTGATTTTCTATTCCAAAAAAGAGAATAACTTACTCCCGGCCGTACGCCTTGCGGTGATACTTGGGCTATTGGCGGCTATTGCGTCCGCGATAAGCGGCTGGCTGCTCTACCAATCGGAGGGATTCGCGTTTGAAACTGTCCGTGGGCATTTGATAGCTGGTGTGATCACCAGTATACTTTCAGGATGGCTACTTTGGGTATCCCACCGAAGGACAGCGGTCGACCGCAGTATCAAATGGATATCCGCCGCCTTGGGAATCGCGTTGCTGATCACAGGCCATCTTGGCGGCAACCTGACACATGGAGACGATTACCTGGTGGAGGTTCTTCCAGAACCGGTTCAATCATGGCTTGGATATGAACCAGAAGCCCCCAAACCCATTGCCTTGGATCCAGATCAATGGCAGGAGGCCTTGGTCTATGAAGATCTCGTGATGCCCATTCTCCAGCAAAACTGTGTAAGTTGCCACAGTCCCAAAAACAAAAAAGGTGGCTTGATGCTGACTTCCATCGAGGCAATCCAGCAGGGAGGGGAAAACGGGCCTGTTTTGACAAAAGAGAACCCACTTGAAAGTCCCTTGGTCGCGCGCATGCTTTTGCCTTTGGACCACGAGGACCACATGCCTCCAAAAGAAAAACGGCAGCCGGAGAAGGCCCATATCGAATTGCTGAAGGCCTGGATCGCTGCCGGGGCGGACTTTTCAAAAACGCTCGGAGCAGCAGGGATCGAAAAAAACTTGCTTATCCCATTTTTCAAAAAAGAATCCATCCCCGACTTTCCCATCACGGACCTCCCCCCTATTCCGGTGGATAGCCTGAAAGTTTTTGCCGAAAAGGGAATCCTTGTCGAACCCATCAGCCTCGACAACAGCTTACTCAAGGTATCCTGTATCAACTTTGCTGACTTTACCGACGCTGATTGGGAAATGTTGGAGGGTATCGGTTCCCACATCGCTTGGCTGGACCTCAGCGGGACAGCGGTAAGCGACAGCCTAATGGTACATGTTGCAGGGCTTCCCAACCTCACCGTCCTGAAACTCAGCAACACTGCCCTGCGGGGTATCCTTTTGGAAAAACTGAATGCAAATACCAACCTAAAACGGCTCTACCTCAATCAAACGGAAGTCGACTGGAACACTTTGGAAGTATTGAAAACCCATCCCAGCCTCATGGGATTATTCGCCTACAACACACCAGCTTCCAAGAGCGAAACACCCGATTGGGCGAAAAAATGGGGAATCAAACTGGAGACAGGCGGCTATCAGTTACCTGTGGTGGAGACAGAGAAGGTGGTTTATTAAGGTAGCTTCTCCATGAGCCCCTCAAGCCCCGCCACGACACTTCCATCTGGGAACAAAGCGATCGGCCTTTTGATTATGCTGCTCTTTTGTATGAGTAAGGGGAGACCTGTGGATGGGCTATCCATCAAGGCTTTTTCCGCATCCGAAAGCTGGCGAAAGGTGCTTCCCTTGCGGTTGACGAGCGTATCGTAGCCCAGCTTTTCCGCAAAGCTCGACAGCAAAGCGCTATCTGGCGCTTTCTTTTTGTAATCCATCAACTCGTACGCGATCCCCTTTTCTTCCAGTAAATGGAAAGCTTTCTTCATGGTATCACAGTTTTTGATGCCGTAGATTTTGAGTGACATGGTTATGGGTAAAATTTCTTGGAGAATATATTTTTCAATTCTTGAGGCTTTCTTTTTGTCGAAATCGCTTTCAAAAATCAGAAACCTCAACTCGCTAAATCGTTACCAATTTGGCAAGAAATATCTATCTATTGGTCAAAAAGGTCGGGTTCTTCACCAAAATTATCCGTTTTTGAATGGCACAGCATCCTACTTTGGTATAAAAATCCTTACGGTGCCAACCACCAGACTACGGCTGAAAGTCTGCTTGTCAAACTGTTTGGCCTCCGAATACTTCCATTATATCCCTACAAACAAATCATCCATCGTCACTTCACTCTGCACCAGCAGGTTACTGTAAGTGTTGCGATGAAGGCCATAGGTACTGACAAAGGTGAAATGGACTGCTTTCCGCGTTTTGGAGATTTCCTTAAACGTGGAGATCTTGGCCCGCAACTGGTCTGCGTATTCCTTGGTAATCGTAAAGGTATCGAGGTGATACTTGCATTCGCACACTGTGATCACATGATCCCGACGGTCAATCAGGAGATCGATCTGGGCGCCTTTGCCTTCCATCGTCCCTCGCCAGGCAGCATGCTCCGCCTGGATACCGCTGATACCCAGAGCCTTTTTGATCTGTGGAACATGGTCGAGACAAACCTGCTCAAAGGTGAAACCTTGCCATGCCCGATGACTGGGCTGATCGATGAGCTGTAGCCAGTCGGTGCTTTGGGGCCTTTGCAGAAAACGGAAATAAAATGCAGTGAAATAATCCGACAACCTGTAAAGGGTATTTTTTTGTTTCCTGTCCAAGGACGGATAGGAAGTGATAAAGCCGCTCTCTTCCAAATCCTCCAAGACTTTGCTTAGCGTTCCGCCAGACTGGATTCCCGAGACCTTGATGATTTCACTCCGGGACATGCCGTATGTTTTGCTCGAAATTGCCTCCACCACATTTTCATAGACTTCATGCCGCTTGAAGAGTGCTCTGTACAGGTTGTGAAACTCATTGCGAAGCAGACCATTCTTTTCAAAAAAGAGACTTTGAATCGTTTGGGCAGCACTTTTTCCAGGCTCCACGGCACTCAGGTAATAGGGAATTCCACCCATACACATGTAGAGTTGGGTGATTTGGTACCGGTCGAGTTGGCAGTTATTTGACTGCAATAGTTCCTCCGCTTCGCTGAGGGTAAAGGGCTCGATCTTCATCTGGGCAGTCACGCGGTTGTGAAGGCCTCCCGTGCTATTGATGACTTCGGTCAGCATCCAAGAAGCTGCCGACCCGCAGACAATCAGCAAAACGTCCTGCCTATGTGTAGCCCAAGCATTCCAAAAATGCTCCAAAGCGATCAAAAAATCAGACCCGTGGGTTTGCATCCAAGGAAGTTCATCTATGAAAATGACTAGTTTGCCATCTTTCTTTTTGTCTTCCAGATAGGATCTCATTCGCTGAAATGCCTCCAACCAATTGGCGGAGGGCTTATCAAAAAACAAGGGAGACTGCCTGTTCATCTCCGAATCGAAGTTGAATAACTGTTGCTCGGTAGTCGCATTGGCCAATCCACTGATAAAAAAATCAAATTGGTATTCGAAAAATTCCTTGATAAGAAAGGTCTTACCGACCCTTCTCCGGCCATAGACAGCCAAGAATTCGGATTTCTTGCTCTCCAGCAATTTCCTCAGTCGATCCTGAGGAGCTCTTCTCCCAATCAGGTGCTTGTTTCGCATACGTGAAATATTTACAGCCAAAACTTACACAAATAAACAGTTTTTGGCTGATAAAAATATATTTATCAGCCAGAATTGAATGAATTTATTCACTTCTGGCTGCAAAAATTCATTTTTGATTCAAAAAAAGAGGGAACAGATCCCCTTTTTTTATCAATCTGCTCAAAAGACTTACTATCTACCCATCACCTCTATGATCGACTCCCCATGCGCTGTTACGATTTTTCCAACCAAGTCCTCAGTGAGCGCGGTGGACAAAAACAGGGATTCGTATTGGGATGGCGCAAGGTAGATCCCTCGGCTTAGCATGGCTTGGAAATATCTTCCGAAAAGCGCAGTATCTGATTTTTTGGCAGTCTCGAAGTCGTAGACCTCTTGATCCGTGAAAAACAAAGTGTACATACTTCCCAACTGATTGATGGTGAAGTTCAGACCCAACTCATCCAACACCGATCTAAAGCCAGTCACCAGACTATCTCCGATCGCATTGAGCTGCAAAAAAACCTCCGGATGGCTGTCCAAATGCCGCAGCATCGCCAATCCGGCTGCCATCGCAATCGGATTCCCGGACAAAGTTCCTGCTTGGTAAACCGGTCCAGAAGGTGAAACAAAGTCCATGATTTCCTTTTTGCCTCCATAGGCACCGACAGGCATCCCGCCTCCGATGATTTTACCCAGCGTGGTCATGTCGGGAGTAACACCAAAAAGCTCCTGTGCTCCGCCCTTTGCCAATCTGAATCCTGTCATCACCTCGTCAAAAATCAACACGATGCCTTCGCGGTCGCATATCTTGCGGAGTCCTTCCAAATAACCAGGTTTTGGCAATACCAAGCCCATATTGCCGGGAACTGGCTCAAGGATGATGGCCGCGATTTCATTTGGGTTTGCGGCAACAAGACTTTCAATGGCTTCAAGGCTATTGTAGGGAGCGAGCAAGGTGTCTTTTGCCGTGCCGAAGGTCACGCCGGGGGAATCCGGATTGCCCATGGTAATGGCACCGCTGCCTGCAGAGATCAGGAAAGAATCCCCGTGCCCATGGTAATGGCCCTCCATCTTGATGAACTTGTCCCTTCCGGTATATCCACGCGCGACCCGAATGGCGGACATCGTAGCTTCTGTACCCGAATTGACCATCCGGACTTTTTCGACCGAAGGCACCATCGAAATGATCAGCTCTGCAATCTCCACCTCCCGGGCCGTGGGAGCACCAAATGATGTCCCGTTTTCCAATGCCCTCACGATCGCCTCGCGGATCATCGGATGGTTGTGTCCGAGGATCATTGGTCCCCAACTGTTGATCAACTCAATGTAGGCGTTGTCATCCTCGTCATAGATGAAGGCGCCATCGGCCCGCTTGATGAAAAGCGGGTCTCCGCCAACCGCCCTAAAAGCACGAACGGGAGAATTGACTCCTCCCGGTATGAATTGTTTTGCCTTTTCAAAAAGGGCCTTACTCCTGTCTTTTCGCATTTGAGATTTATTTTTCTACAAGCACGCCGTTCTCGAGAAATAAAACTGGAACGTAGCTATTGTTGTTGCTTTGATTGAAATCTGACCCATATAAAATCCTTCCTTTTTGGAATCCGCGCTGGTCAAGATTTTTCCTAAAGTCAAAACCTTTGCTTGGACCGATGGTCTCGGTTACCCAATACAATAACTCGTATCCAAGGTAGGCATTGGCGGGTGGTTGGCTAAGGAACCTTTCCTGAAAACTGGTCCTGAACTTTTCAAGGTTTGGGTTGGAAAAATCCACTGCGTTGTTGCCGATGAAATGAAAGATTTGGTTTTCTAGCATTTCATAGCTGGCAAAATTGAAATACAGCCAACTGTCCATCACCAAAATCGGGGTTTGGATGTTCTTCGCCTCCATAAATCCAAAGGTACTTTGGGCCAAATTGGGATCATCTGAAAGGATCATTACGAGATCCACATCGGCCCTCTCCCCATTGCGAAGTCGAACTTTGTCAAAAAAACCGTTAATTGTTCTTGGATTGACTTGCTCGGCGACGGCAATACGATAACCTTTTTTGTTTGCAATCTCCTCGACTCGTTTGGCAAGTTGCTCGTCTCTTGTGGCATTGGAATAGGCAATTGCAATCCGTTTTCCGGCAATATTGCCACCTGCAAATTCCATGACTCTCCCTGCAATGGATGCCACAGAGGGCCTAAACAAATATGCAAATTCCAATCCCTCGATTTTGTCATCCACATTTGAAAGCGGATTGACAAATGGAATGTCATTTTTCTCCGCAAACTGTGCCACCAATTCGGTCTCTTCAGGATAAATGGGTCCAATAATCAGATCCGCATCCGTCACGAAACTGTCTGCCAAAACTAATCTTAACCTGTTAAGATCCCGTTGGGTATCATAGCTTCTCAAGTTTATTTTGTAGCCCACTTGTTTCAATTCATCTAAGGCAAGCCTAAGTCCTTGGTAAAACTCAAGCACAAAATTTCCCGATCCAAGGCTTGCAATGTCTGTGACACCGGCATAATTGAAGGGTAAAATGATCGCAATATCCAAAGTTTGGGGATTTTTTGTGGTAGGTATATTGCCTGGGCCCGATGAACTGCTTAGCTGTTGCAAAACCCTGCGCTCGTCGGCAGACAGGATCGACTGTTTTTCAAGTTGGCCTTTCATTGCAAGTCGATAGCCTTGGTTTTTTTGGAATTTGCTGAAGTTGGCAACCAAAAAACTAACCGAGGCATTCTCAAGGTATTTCAAACTTGCCTTTTCTGCCTCTGCGTAAATCTTGGTATCCTTGATGTTTTCTATTTCTGTCAGAGCGGCCTGAAAGTTGCCATCTTTGAAGTGAATCAGCGCCAAAAGATACCTGACATCGTCTTTTTGTTGCCAGGAAGCATCCTGGGCCAATGGCATGAGGACGGATTTTGCCAATTCATTTTGATTGTTCTGGAATGCCGCCCGTGCAAAGTGATAATTGGCGTACTTGGATAGCGCTCCGTAGTCTCCCTCCATGTAGGGCCTAAGCAGATTCATGGCGTCATTGTAATTGCCATAGCTGATCAATGTTTTTGCCCTTTTGTAGGAGGCAAGCTGGTCTTGACCGAAACTATAACTGGAAAAAATCGACAAAGACAGGATCAACAGGAAACTGACCTTTAGGGGGGATATTTTCAAGTGGTTCATTGTTTCTTCCTACCAAAATTGGTTCCGAAATTACAGGATTTTTGGCCAAATGAAAAAGAAAGACATACGGGCAAGGGTACATCGCCCCTCCAAAAGCACGCGATATTGACCAAAAAGTGACCTTGAGGAGTTGCAAACAAATCTCTCCTGTTAGGAAGTCATTCGGTTTTTACGGGTAAGATTTTTTATAAAATCCACTTTCCTAAACCGCAACGCTGACCAATCCGCATCAATGGCAATCTGTCTCACGCCTTCGAATCCGTTTTGCCCCAAGACTTCCCAACCCGTATCCCGGTTGATACTGGCTTTATACTTCTTCGAAGTACCCTTTGGATAGGCCATCCAAAAAACCTGGTCATTTTGGATATTGTCCTTGATCTGCGAAAAATTGCGGGCGATTCCCTCTGCAGTAGTCGCGAAAGAAATGAAAAAATCAGCGGCTGCAGGCTTCTCGACCACAATGCCTAGATTTGTCCATTGCATGGCTGTGGGAAGGAACTCCGATGGTATCTCCGCCATGAAAATTTTCATTCCTTCTTTGAAATTTAGTTTGCTGAGTAGTTCGGTCATAAATCCAGATCTTTGAAAGCGAGTCTTGACACAAAAAAGGCTTGTTTAAAACACTCCCATTCCTAAAAATAGGGCTTTTTTTCCTTTCAAAACTCAACCTCAGTAAGAAATTCAATTTGGAAAAACATCGCCAAGAGACACCGCCGACGGCTTCTTCTACAAATCGAACATGCTTCCCCCATTGCGATCCAAAGATGACAAAGGTCTGTTTTGGGAACTAATTTGGGTCTATCTTTGTCACCACGTTACAATTTGGGGCTGACCGGTTTTGACAGTAGGTGTGAAGATTGGGCCCGCATGCAGGCTGAAGTATGTACGGCCTTGAAAGATTCATACGAACACAACTGGCGAAACTTCTTACGCCATGGCTGCCTAATCTCTCCTTAACTCGGATGAGACCGGCTTAAAGGGTTGAGTACCGATAGGCGCTCCCCGGCCACATCCCGCTACCTGTTGCGCTGTCCGGGTGGACTTGGGGTGTCGACTAGACAGCGATGCTCCCTGCGAGGCTGCTAAGCAGGGCTAAGACAAGCGGCTAAGCCAAACATAGGTGTGTCACCCAGCAGTGTTTTGGTCGAAAACCCAACCGGTGACTAAGCATGTAGACGGTACAGTGTTTCCCTATCTGGACGCGGGTTCGACTCCCGCCAGCTCCACAAAAAAATTCCCCCACCCTAACTCCTTCAAATAGGGTGGAGGATTTGGTAAATGGTTAAAAAATACTCCTTCAATCGTATGGGTCAGCGACAGTCCAAATCGTCTGCCTGATACCCAAATTCCCTTTTTTATTTATAAAAGCAGTGCGCTTTTCAGGCCTGCGGCGATTTTTTTGCTGAATGAACTTTGTACTTCTCTTGCGTCGTCCTTTCTGATCGAAAGGAATGAAGTCCTGTCCCTGATGATGTCCCAAGCCATGTCTTTGGCTTCTCGTTCTGTGCCGGCGTCGGTTTGGATTTGAAACTCGATTCCGTTGATTTCCAATTTGATATAGTACTTTGCCATAACCTAAGTGTTGAAACAGTGAGTGATTTTTTGCGAGATATTTAGATTCAACAGCTTTCGCTGTACCGGGCACTATCAAACTGTCTAAAACATATTTGATGGTTCAAAGTACATTTTTTTATATTTCAAAAACAAATATTTCGCAAAAAAAATTTCCAACTTTTTTCAAAATCCCCTTCTAATCATCATTTAGGGGGTTTTTGCCCAAAGTTGGAAATCGTAAAAATTTGGAATCTATTTAAGCCGATCAGGTTCCAAAGTAGCTGTTCAGCGTTTCCACCATGTGTTCTTTCTCCTGCAAATCCTTGATGACCTTCCCTTTTTCGAGCAAGACAATCCTGTCACAGATCTCCGTCACATGGTTGAGGTCATGGCTGGAAATCAGGAAAGTGACCTGTCTTTCAGACTTTTCCTGGAGAATCAATTTTTTCAGGCGCACTTGGGAACTAGGGTCCAGGTTTTCGAAGGGCTCATCCAGCATCACAACCTCGGGATTGCCCAGCATGGCGGCCGCAATTCCCACTTTTTTGAGGTTGCCCTTGGAGAGGTCCCGGATGTATTTCTTTTTTCCCTGGATTTCATCATTAAACAATTCCTGGAATTTCCCAAGGTGCAGCTTCAAATCCTCCACGGAGAGTTTGTAAATCTTCCTGAGCGTCTCGAAATACTCATCTGGTGTCAAGTAGGAAAGCAACATATGCTCGTCCAGAAATGCACCTACCCTTGATTTCCAGTTTTCCGTTTTGCTCACATCCATCCCGTCCAGCAATACACCGCCGCCGGTGGGCCTCACGAGGTTGAGCATAATCCTGAATAGCGTCGTCTTTCCTGCGCCGTTGTTACCTACCAGCCCAAAGCATTCTCCCTTGGGAATCTGAAGCTCCTCCACATCCAAGACAACCGCGTTCTTGTATTGTTTTTTGAGTCCCTGTACCGATATCATAGTTCTTGTCTAAATGAAGATGAAATTTCGTATTGATTGGCCATTACTTTCCTTACTGCGATTTTGGACAAATAGGGATACGCCACCAAACCCGCTGCACCCACTACGCCCAATGCGAGCAATCCGACATATTGGTCAAAAATCAAGGCAAACGGCAGGTAAATCGCATAGGGTGCCCCCATCATCGGAATGATCATCAGAAACTGGGCAACACCCACGCCTTCGTAGTTGAACATTGCACCTTTGTTGAGATCCATGGGTTTGGGTTTCCAAAGCGCCAGGTTGATCACCATATGGATAATCACGCCCACATTGAAAAGAAACGTGGCGATGTGGATCAGCAATATTTCCAAACCGAAAAACACGTAGGGAACCGATGCGAGAAAACAAATGACGGAAGTACCGATGAAAAGAAGGTATTTCCCCTTTACCAAAGCCTCCAACCCGCCTTCTTTCAACATGTAGAAATCGAAATTGGAAGAATTCCAGCTGAGGAAAAGCTGCCCGTACTGAAGCATAAATATCCCCGTGATAAATGACCCTACAAATACAAAGAAGTGGCTGAAGCCCTCCTCCGTCTTGTATTGTGGATTTGCATAGAAAATCAATCCGTACAGCAGGAAAAATCCAGCCAACATGAGATAGGTGCGGCTTTTCTTATGGCGAATTATAAGTTTCCATTCCAAATTGGCGAGCTCGCCAGCCAAGCCGAATCTATTGAATACGCCAAATTCCTGATTGACAAAGCGGACCTGTTCCTCTTCCATCAGGTCTTCCAGATAGGCATTTTGGTAGTAAAACTTATATGCCAAGTAATACATGCCGAGAAAAACCCCAAAGAGACAAATCACCGGAACAGCAGAAACCAGAGACCAATCAAACAGAGGCTTCACCCAATCGCCCAAATTGAACCAACCGAAATAGGTAGAGCCTGAAGTCAGCAACAAAATGCCAAATATCACCGCGAGGCCTTTCCAACTATCCTCAAACTTTTGCTTGAACCATAGCATCAGCCAATGCAGCGACCAACTGCTCAGGCAGACAGAAGCCAGCCAAGAAAACGCCGCAAAACTCCCGAACCTAGGACCTACCTCTTGAAAGGCAAATGGTGTAAACATCAGCGGAGCAATCAGGCTGAGCGGAGAAACAAATGACCTACCAAGCAAGAAATGGATGATTTTGCTCTTTTTGATCGGCAAGTGCAGAAACCGCTCCAGCTCAATCACAGGAAGTTTCTGGACAAAATACCGATAGATAAACTCAAACAAAAAGAAAAACACCAAGTAGCTCGATAGGGTGGCGTAGGAGTCTTCCTTCTCGAATCCTTTTTCGATGATGACTTTAAGAAATAATCCCAAAGCAAGGACATATCCCAACAACAAAACAGCCAAAAACGCCAAGAAAACAGCCACAAGGGCGCTCTTGGCAAAGGCGGTAGAGCGGATTGTTTTCAAAACCTCAAGTCTGATCAATTCTACAACCATAGCAAAAATGGATTTAATAGGTTTTCAAGTAACTTTAGCGACAATATAGCCAAAGATGGCCATTGCCGTCAACTCACAATATTTAATTTGACCCAATGAAGGAAAATTTACAGGAATCAGGATTTTTCAGTTTGGTGCAGGCACGGCGCTCCGTGCGGGTGTTTAACCAAACCGAACCTTTTGATTTTTCGGCTGTAGGCCGCAGCATCGAAGCTGCCGTGCTGGCACCCAACAGTTCCAATATGCAGCTATGGGAGTTTCATCGGGTCAAGGAAACCTCTCCATTGAAGGCGCCCCTAGCCAAACTTTGTATGGGGCAAAAGGCCGCAACCACTGCAAGGGAACTCGTATTGATCGTCACAAGAAGGGATTTGTGGAAAAAAAGGGCGGCTGCCAACTATGCATACATTGATGATTGCTACAAAGACTCCGACCCTGTCAAAAGAAAACGTGGCCTATCCTATTACAGCAACTTGGTGCCGAAGCTTTATGCTTGGTACCCATTTTGGTCCCTCCTCAAGCAAATAGCCGCTTGGGCTATTGGACTGAAAAGGCCCATGGTGAGGGAAGTCTCAGAGGCAGACGTCCGCGTATCGGTGCACAAAAGTGCCGCCCTGGCAGCGATGACTTTTATGTATGCCATGAAAGCCGAAGGGTACGACACCTGTCCTATGGAAGGATTTGATTCCAAAAGGGTGAAAAAATTGCTTGGCCTACCAAAATCCGCCGAAATCAACATGATCATCGGCTGCGGCAAGTCGGCACCGGACGGCGTATATGGTCCAAGGTTTAGGGTGCCAATGGAAGATGTTGTGGTGGAATACTAGTTTGGAAGTACGAAGTCGGAAGTTTGATTCAAGAAGTGAGATCCAAGAATTGAAAGTCGAAAGAAAAGGACTATCGACTTGGGGCTTCCCAAACCTCGAATGCCGAATATCCAATTTCGAATCACGAATCACAAAAACCTAATACCCATACTTTCCCTTCCACCTTTCCTTCAAAAACTTTCTCAATTCATTCTCTCGAGCATTGTTGCCGGGATCATAGAACTTGGTGTTTTTGAGCGTATCCGGCAGAAATTCCTGTGCGAAAAAGTTGTTTTCGTAGTCATGGGCGTATTGGTAGTTTTTCCCATAGCTCAAATCCTTCATCAACTTGGTCGGCGCGTTGCGCAGGTGCAGCGGCACGGGCAAATCCCCTTTTTCGGCGACTGCGGCTTGGGCTTGGTTGATGGCAAGGTAAGAAGCATTGCTTTTGGCGGAGCTCGCCAAATAGGTCACACATTGGGCAAGGATAATCCGGGATTCGGGATAGCCGATCATTTTCACTGCCTCGAAGCAGTTGGTAGCGAGCAGGAGCGCATTTGGATTGGCATTTCCGATATCCTCAGAGGCCAATATCACCAAGCGCCGTGCGATGAATTTCACATCCTCCCCGCCTTCGATCATCCTCGCCAGCCAATAGACGGCCGCGTTTGGGTCGGAACCCCGAATGGATTTGATAAAGGCGGAAATGATGTCATAATGCTGCTCGCCCGATTTGTCGTACAAGGCGATTTTTTGCTGGGCAATTTCGGTGACTTTTTGATCGGTGATGATGATTGGCTCTTCCTCGATGCTATCCACCACGATTTCAAACAAATTGAGCAACTTTCTCCCATCCCCACCCGAAATCCGCAACAAGGCCTCCGTTTCCCTCAGCTCGATTTTCTTTCGCTTAAGAAACACGTCCTTTTCCATGGCCTGATACAGCATGGCCTCCAATTCGCTTTTCCCAAGCGGATTCAGCGTGAAAACCTGACAGCGTGAAAGCAATGCGGCATTGACCTCAAAGGAAGGATTCTCGGTCGTCGCACCAATCAGTCGGATAATTCCTTTTTCTACCGCACCAAGTAAGGCATCCTGTTGGGATTTATTGAAGCGGTGGATTTCATCGATAAATAAGACAACCCCAGTCTGGAACTTGGCCTTGTCGATGACTTCGCGAATTTCCTTCACTCCGGACGAAATCGCACTCAGCGTGTAAAATGGCGCCTTGATCTCATTGGCGATGATATTGGCAATCGTAGTCTTGCCGACTCCAGGAGGTCCCCATAAAATCAACGAAGGGATATTGCCCGCACGGATTGCCCTAAAAAGAAAAGAATTTGGACTCGAAAGGTGCTCCTGACCAATCAAATCCTCCAATCGGTGGGGCCGCATCCGTTCGGCAAGGGGAGTCTGTTGCATCGTAGAAATCAATTGATGGGGAGATTTCAAAGGTACAAATTCCCTTGTCAAACCATCAATTTCGCAATTTCAAAACCACGCAATCGGTAGCGAAATAGAGGTTTTTCAATAGGCTACCCTTATTGGTACAAGAACTGCAATTCTTCATGTCAATGATTCAATAGTTTACAGATTTGATTAACTTGACTCGGTCGAAATTGCATTTTTATGTCCCACACGGATTCTCGAAAAGCCTCAATAAGGCTTTATAAAAAACTCAAATACGGTTGGATACTCGCCACCACCACCTTCACGGGAAACTTTATTCTCGCTTTTTTGACCACCTACTTCTTCCGAAGCCTGGGCTATGCCGATGATGTCAATTATGTGTTTTTCTTGGCGATTCTGGCTGTAGGACTTTGGGTAACGGAAGCCATTCCACCTTTTGCGGTGGGCATATTTATTTTCTCAGGACTTTTGCTCGGCTTTGGTACGGACTTGATCCTAGTCGAGCACAAAACACCGGTCGAAATGTATCTCGGTACCTGGACAAGCAACGTGATTTGGTTGCTTTTGGGCGGGTTTTTCCTCGCCGAGGGCATGAGTATCGTAGGTTTGGACCGCTCTTTATTCCGGTTTACAATGCGGAAGTTTGGAAATCAGCCCAACCGATTGCTCTTAGGTATCCTGCTTACAACGGGCGTTGCCAGTATGGTCATGTCCAACACCGCCACTACGGCAATGATGGTTTCCTCCATTCTACCCTTGGTAAGGCTTCTCGGCAAAACCTCTCCCTATTCCAAAGCCCTATTGGTAGGGATACCCGCAGCGGCGACACTTGGAGGAATGGGTACCATCATCGGTAGTACACCCAATGCGATCGCTGTCGGCGCACTACAAGAAAAGGGACATTATTTGACATTTGTAGACTGGATGGTTTTTGGTATCCCAATGGCTTTTGTGACTTTGCTGATTTTTTGGTGGTTTTTGGTCAAAACACTAAAACTAGGTGAGGTCACTTTGGACTTGACGGAGTTAGCCAACAAGCCGAAAACCCCCTTCACATTCGAACGTGGAGCGGTGGTTTTTACCCTTGTTATAACGGTCGGCATGTGGCTGACCGAGTCCATACATGGCCTTCCGATTGCTGCGACCTCCGGCATTCCCATAGTTCTCTTGACATTGTTTCAGGTCGTGAAAGCAGAAGATGTACGGAGGCTTCCATGGGACACGCTGATGCTGGTGGCTGGTGGCTTGGCACTAGGCATTGCCATGGTGGACGTGGGTCTTACGGACATAATCATGGATGGGATCACCCACATGGACATCCCATTGGCTGGAGTTGCGGTGATTCTCTCACTCGTCGCGGTTGGTATTTCCAATATCATGAGTAACACCGCGGCTGCGGCGATATTGGTGCCATTGGGGTTATCTTTGCCGGGTGTGTGGGGAATTGCCACACCGCTGGTTGTTTCGCTCAGCTGTTCGTGTTCCTTGCTTTTACCTGTTTCTACGCCTGCGAATGCGATTTCCTATTCCACAGGATTGATCGAGCAGAAAAGCTTCTTCCCTGGCGGTGTGTTGATGATGGTTTTGGGACCGCTGATGGCTTTTGGAACGGTGATGCTTTACGCGTATCTGTTTGGCTATTTTTCCTGAAATCAAATGGATTTGACCAAAGCTTTCATTTTATCCAGCCCAGTCTTTGCTACTTGAAAAGCATCCTCTTTCCAATAGGTTTGGTTGAAAAGCTCTAAGGAAAGCACTTTCGGCCCACCCATATTTTTCAGGTCGGTCAATATCTGCTTCATCGGTGCCGCTCCGTCACCCGGATACACCCGATCCTTATCTTCCTGTTTTTCCCTTGGAATACTTGAAACAAAATCATTCATGTGAAAAATCTCCACCAAATTCCCATTGAGCATCTTAAGCCCTTCATAGCCCGAACCTCCCCGAAACAAATGGTAAACATCCGGCAATATCCTTGCATCCTTGTCATTGGCAACAGCCGCCACCATAAGCACCTGGCCTAAGTGGTGAAAATACGGGAAGGCGCCCCAAAATTCCAACTGCGGCATTACGCCTGTTTTTCTTCCCAAATCCAGCAAAGCCTTGTAACGCTCGCCTGCCTTGAACAGGTCCAGAGGTGCGGTCACACCTGCCGCAGGTGCAGCAACCCTCGTGCAGCCAAGTGAGGCCAATAGGTTCATTTCCTTTTCCATCTGTTCCATGCCGACCTTTCTTTTGGCATCGTCATCCACCATCCATGGCGCAAATCCAATCGCATTTTCAAAAGTCAATCCAGCATCAGAAATCAATTTCTTCAAACTTGCGGCGGTATTCCCTTGGGCAATAAATTCCTCCAGATCACGGATCCACAATTCGACCCCATCATATCCCGCTCGGGCAGCAATATCCAAATAGCCTTTCAGGCCGGGCTTTTGGCCCATAATGGTGCTGGTATTGAGGCAAAAGCGAAACTCGGATTTTGCTTTTGGGGGCGTTGCTGGTATAGCCGATGTAAGTATCGCAGCACCAGCGCCGAGTCCGATGGATTTTAGGATGTCTCTTCTTGTACTCATGGTTGGAGTATATTGGTTATTGGTTATTGGTTTCTTGTTCAAGGTCCGCCGTTTCTATGATCCATCCAATTCACTTGAAGCGCGATGTAGGCCTCAGAGCGACGGCAAAGGGATTGGTTTTTTTGTTGAACCTAGCCAATCGTCGATCCGAGGCTCCGATAATAGGCGATTGACGTATAGTCCTGCTTTTTGGTTCTTGAATCTTTTTTCCCAAAAAAGAAAATTTACATTTGCCACAAAAACCCGAATCTGTGCCTTGAAAATAGTTTTTTGCCAAAAGAAAAATCAACCATTTATGTAATTGGGGCGTAAAATGGGAATACTCCAGACAATTATTACCTATCTTATCCTGCCTATTGAACCTAAACCAACCGCATGAAACACATTTTTACGCTAGCTCTTTTTCTTTTTGGATTTTGGGGAGTCTCGGTTTCACAGGAAGGATCGGTTGTTTCAAATATCTACCAGTCAAATATCCCACTCCACCAGGAGACGATCAGCGGCGGATTCTATGTGGACCCACCACCCAGCATCCAAGGTGATCCTTACTTTTCTTCAAAAAACTTCGAAATCGGCAACCTGACCGTCAACGGGATTACCTACCAAAACGTCCCGCTGCTATACAATATCTATTCCGACGAAATCATTACATTCCATCCTGAGCACAGGCAAAGAGTGCTTATCAAAACAGACAAAATCAACGCGTTTTCTTTTCTGGAGAAGTCAAAATCGAATTTTGTCAAAATTGCCGAGAACCCCGATTACAGTCACCACGGAAACGGATTTTATGAGATTATCGCTTCCGGAAAGGTCGACCTACTTGATAAACATTACAAGACTCGGAAAGAGAAACGTGAACTGAGCAAATACACCAGTGAGTTTCTGGAAAAAAATGATTTCTGGTTGCGAAAAGGCGGTGAGATGCGTCTTGTGAGAAAGAAAGGTGAAGTCTTCGATTTTTTGGACTTGGAAAAAAAAGAGGTACGGAAAATGGCCAAACAGCAAAACTTGATTTTCAAATCCGACAAACGAGCCTACCTGTTAATGGTCGTATCACACTATAACGACCAGAATCCATGAGCATCCGGGCAATCATCTTACTCATCCTCATTGGAATTGGGAGGCTTGGTTTCGCACAGGAAATAAGCCAAGACGGACAGCGCATTACGGGCCTTTTCCCCGGAATCAGCTTCGAACGCTTCGCCAGCCAAATCGAATCAAAGACCGAATTCAGGTTCTATTTTGACGATAAGGCACTTTCAGAAACCCAGGTCAATATCAGCGCCAAGGAAAATACGCTTTCCCAAATCCTGACAGGGATTTTTGAAGGCTCGGAATTCAGGTTTTTCATCGATGAAAGAAAACGGGTATTCATCACTCAAGGAGCTCCCTTGGACAATAGCCTCAACCCGGACTTTTTCAAAACACTCGAAGACCAACAAACCCTCGACAGCCTACAGCGGCAAAAGGACATCGACAGGGTGTATTCGAGAAACAAGCTCTACATCCTCGGCGAAACGAATCCCAGTAAAACAGGGACTGCAACTCTCCGCGGCAACATCACTTCACTTGAAAATGGGACGCCCGTCAACGGCGCCATCGTTTTCGAAAAAGTCAACTACACCCGCGCTATTTCCAACGACAAGGGGAACTATGAAATCAAGTTGCCGACTGGGAGACATGTCCTGTTTATACAAAACCTCGGCGGTTTTGTGGAGCAGCGCCAAATCAACCTCATGGGAGACGGTATTCTCGATATTTCGATCGAAGAAAACATCATCTCACTCTCCGAGGTGACGATTTCATCCGAGAAAATGAGCAATATCGGCAGGCCTGAAATGGGCGTACAAAAGCTCAATATCGCCTCGATGAAAAAAATCCCGGCGGTCTTGGGAGAAGTGGACGTCATCCGTAGCATCCTGACCTTGCCGGGCGTACAGACTGTGGGAGAAGCAAGCGTAGGCTTCAACGTCCGAGGAGGTGCAGCCGACCAAAACCTGATTCTCTACAACCATTCGACGATTTACAATCCCTCACACCTTTTTGGACTCTTCTCAGCATTCAACCCAGATCTCGTGGAGTCAGTTGACTTGTACAAGGCCGGCGTGCCCGTCAAATACGGCGGCAGGCTGAGCTCGGTCCTCAATGTCAACGGCAAGTATGGAAATCCCGACAAGGTGACCGTTCGTGGTGGGATTGGCTTGCTGACAGGTCGATTATCAGTCGACGGACCGCTTGGTCCCAACACCTCATTTTCCCTGGGCGCTCGCTCCACGTATTCCGATTGGCTCTTGAAAATCCTGGAGGAAAACACTGACTTCCAAAATGGTGCGGCCAATTTCTACGACTTTGACCTCCATTTTTCACAAAAAATCGGTCAAAAAAATGTTATCCGCTTCAACGGCTATGGCAGCAGGGACCGCTTCCGATTTGATCCAGACACAACTTTCCAATATCAAAACCAGAATTTCAACCTTGGCTGGACACATTATTTCAACGAAAAGCTAGAAATGGAAGTGGTGCTGGGCAGGGATTCGTATGAGTTTGGAATCGAAGGTCGGGACAATCCCTCCAATGCCTACAACTTTGGATTTGATATCAAACAGAATTTCGCAAAGGCCAATTTCCGGTATGAATTGGACGAACGGCATACGCTTCAGTTTGGTATCAATACACTTCAATACCAACTGAGTCCAGGATCGATAGCGCCCGAGGGACCGGAATCCATCGTCGTTCCAAAGACAGTAAGTCAGGAACAAGCTTTCGAAACGGCCATCTTCCTCGGCGATGATTTTGAGGTCAATGACAAACTCACGGTCAATTACGGCGCGCGATACGTTTTCTACAGCTTTGTAGGCCCCAATACGGTCAACCTCTACCAAGAGGGAGTCCCGCGAACCCCGGCTTCCTTGATTGGTGAAAGGACCTATGGGTCGGGTGAAACTATCCAATCCTACAGCGGCCCTGAGTTCAGAATCTCGGGTCGCTATGCGATCAATAATATTTCCTCGGTGAAATTGGGCTACAACACCAATAGGCAGTTTATCCATTTGCTGACCAATAATGCGGCCATCGCGCCGACGGATATATGGAAACTCAGCGATCCGCATATCAAGCCGCAATGGGGAGATCAGATATCCTTGGGCTACTATCGAAATTTCAAAGTTGACAAATATGAGTTTTCGGTAGAGGCTTACCACCGAAACATGAGAAACCTTATCGACTTCAGGTCAGGTGCGGTTTTGATTTTGAACGAAGCATTGGAACAAAGCGTCCTCAATACCGATGGCAGGGCTTATGGTGCGGAGTTTTTGCTGCGCAAAAACCAAGGAAAACTCAGTGGGTGGGTATCATACACTTATTCCCGCTCACTCCTGAGAACGGCCGCTGCCGAAACAGCCGAAAAAATCAACAACGGAGAATGGTATCCAAGCAATTTCGACCAGCCTCACAATGTCGTTTTGGTAACAAATTATGCCTGGAGCAGAAGGTTCAGTACTTCCCTTCTGGGCAATTACAGCACGGGTAGGCCAATCACCTTGCCCGTTGCCAAGTTCAGCTATGGAGGTTCGGAGCGGGTATATTTCTCCGAAAGGAACGCCTACAGGATCCCAGATTATTTCCGCTTGGATTTTTCGATGAATATCGAAGGAAATCACAAAGTGCGAAAACTGGCACATTCCTCTTGGTCCATCGGGGTATATAACCTGTTGGGGAGGCGTAACCCGTATTCGGTTTATTTCACTCCTGTCAACGGCGTGCTGAAGGGTTATCAGTTGTCGATTTTCGCCGAACCGATTCCATTTATCACTTACAATTTCAGGTTCTGATGGGAAGAAAGCCCGCCTTTTTGTTCGATTTTCTGGTCCTGATCGCAATTGCTACCGCGTGCAGGGACCCATTTGAACCCGAAGTAACGGATGCTGATTTGGGAATATTGGTTGTGGAGGGATTTATAGAAACCAACGGGGAGGAATCAAATATCACGCTAAGCAGGACCACCCCCATCGGCCAAGCTGCTGCAAGTAGGCCAGAAACGGGCGCAAGCGTCAGACTTCTGTCTGAAACAGGTGACATGTGGCTATTTTCGGAAACAGCCGCGGGCGAATACAAATTATCGGAAACGCTGGACAATTTGAAATTATATGAGCTGGGCATATCACTACGTGACGGAAGCAAATTCAAAAGCAAACCGATGAAACCGATCGTTTCGCCTGAGATCGAAGAGGTCGGATTCCTACGTGATGAATTTGGTGTAGAGATTTTTCTTAGCACCCAGGGCAATGAGGAAGCAGAGTATTTCCTGTGGGAATATAAGGAGCACTGGATATTTTTCCCTGGGGTGATTTCTTTCCTAAAGTTCGAAAACGGAAAGGTATCAACCCGAGGCGAACATGAACGGATTGACAGGTGTTGGACTTCGAATATTTTCCCGAAAATCATCCTGCAGGATGCTGCGCGATTTGAAAACAACACAATACTCCAGCGGGAACTAGTCCGCATCCCCAATATGTCCGAAAAGTTGAGCCGTAGATATAGCATTGAGATAACCCAAAGGGCATTGGACCGCGAGGCCTATGATTTTTGGGAAATCCTGCGAAAAAACTCGGATGACATCGGGGGTATTTTCAGTCCGCTCCCGTCTATTATTAAAAGCAACATTATTCCCGTCGAGGGAACTTCCCGCGAGGCGATTGGCCATATCGGCATCGGCAAATCATCGAGCAAACGGATCTATATCAACAATGCTGATGTCGCCCCATGGCGAGTGTTTATACCGGAATATGAGCTTTGCATTATTTTCCCTGACACAATCCCCCCAAGCCAAGCACCACTTCTCTTTAACAACAATACATGGGTCCCTGCACGGGAAATTTGGGACGGACCCGCTCTCTTGGGCTACCATGCTGCGACTAGACAATGTACGGACTGCACCCTGAGAGGAACAAACAAAGCCCCGGACTTCTGGGAAAATTGAGACGATGAAACGAATTGGAAAAACATATTGCCTACCGATTACCAAGCTGACAGTACTTTGTTCCGTAATTGGAATCATGCTTTTGGGAGCTTGCCGCGATCCATTTGAGCCTGAAGTGACGGAAACGGATTTGGGGATTTTGGTCGTGGAAGGATTTATCGAAACCAATGGGGAGGAATCCAAGATTATCCTCAGCCGCACTGCTCCTGTCGGACAGTCCAGCCAATTTTCAAAAGAAACTAGTGCATCGGTAAGACTCAATTCCGAATCCGGCGAAACCTGGTTTTTTGAAGAAAAAAACATGGGGGAATACTCGCTCACCGCCACCTTGGACAACAACGTCAGGTACCGCTTGGAAATAAACTCTGCAGGTGGACGTCAATACCTCTCCGAATGGATGCAGCCCGTCGTTAGTCCTGAAATCGGCGAATTGGGTTTTATCCGTGACCAAAACGGAGTGGAAATCTACGTCAGCGCCCAGGGCAATGAAGCCGCGCAGTATTTTTTGTGGACATATGAGGAGCATTGGATTTTCCGTCCGGCGGTGAGGACAGTGTTCAAATATAACCCGGAGACCAAGAACGTGGAGTCACGCAGGGACGATGAGCGCATCGATCTTTGCTGGAATTCCAATGTCTTCCCAAAGATCATCCTTCAAAACGCTGCTAGATTTGAAAACAACACGATACTCCAAAGGGAGTTGGTGCGCATTCGCCCTAACGACGAGCGCTTGATGCAGCGTTACAGCATCTTGGTGAAACAACGCGCCATCAACCAAGAGACTTATGATTTTTGGGAGATTTTGAGACGGAACTCTGATGATATCGGAGGCATTTTCAGCCCGCTTCCCTCCCTTATCCGCAGCAATATCGAGCCGATTTCAAATCCCGATGAAACCGTCATCGGCTTTGTCAGTATCGGCCAATCGGCAAGCAAAAGACTATATATCGATAATGCGGATGTGGCACCTTGGCCAGTCACCATTGAGGACTATAAATTTTGCAGGATGGAAACGGACACTATTTTAGTGGCAAACTATTCCTCCGCTTTTGGTTCGGGGCAAAGACTGCCTGCAGCACCAGTGATGGTGGAGACCACCACAATCGGCTTTTACCCCGTCAGGCGAGACTGTGCGGATTGTACGCTCAGGGGCTCCAATGTAAAACCAGAATTTTGGGAGGATTGAGATGAAAATAAAGAAAATAGGTATGCTTTTGGCGTTGACCCTGTGGTCAATATCGACTTTTGCGCAATCCGTGGAACCCGAAATCCTACAGGCGGTCATTGGGCAAAATATCGCCGTCACGGGAGAAAAAGTCTGGTTTTATGTCGAGGCGAAAGACAAGACCGGCAAAAGCGGCTCAAATATCGGCTATGCCGAACTGGTCAATCGCAACGGAATTCCTTTGTTTCAAACCATTTTCCAATTGGCAAATGGTGAAGCCCAAGGCTATTTGGACATACCCTCCCAGATTGATTCTGACCATTATTTGGTAAGATTTTATACCCGAATCAGCCCGCTGTTAGGTACCGATGGAGTGTGGAACCAGTTCATCACGGTCATCAACCCGAAGTCACAACAGCGAAAAATCACCCAAAATCAAGTTCACAACAGGTATCAATTCAAACAGCCGAGCACTGACGGCAACTTGGATTCGACCAAACCAAATTCAAAACTCAACCTTGTAGAGGCTTGGACCGAACAACCTGTCCTCCTGAAATCAGCATTGGTCAATCCCTTTCTGCCAAATAACGCCAAAGGCTATATCGGTGGGGAGATTTATGACGCGCTACCGAGTGATTACCCGCTGATTCCTGAGCCGTTTGGACATGTCGTCTATGCAAAAAACCTCCAAGAGTCCCAAAATCCTTCGGAGACGTTTTACCTTTCAGCCCATGGCGAGAAATCATTCTTAAACTCAGCCAAGGCTAAGCCAAACGGCGATTTGTTCTTCGAACTTGGTGCCATGAAAGACTACCGGTTTTTGATCGTCCAATCCAATCAGGCCGAATCACCGATGAGTTTTGCGCTGCAATCACCTTTTGTGCCGCTAAGTTTGAAAAGCGATTTCCATTTCCCACCCTTCGTCGTGGAAGAAAGCCAAAAAGAATTCTTGTTGGATTTGGTGACGGCTTCCAAAGTCACAGCGGCCTACTATCCAAAGCAAACGCTCGAGAATTTCCCCATTGTAGTAGGTTTTGACGAAGACAGAATTTACAGACTCGACGATTATACCCGGTTCGAAACTTTTGAGGTTACGCTGAGGGAATATGTGCCGGAAGTAATGGTCAGACGCCAAAACAAAAAAGCACTGCTGAAAGTCCTTAACAAACCTTTGGGCACGGTATTCAATGAAAATCCATTGGTTTTGCTAGATGGCATGCCCGTGTTTGATATCGATGCGCTCATAGAATTTGATCCGGTGAAGATCGAAAGCATGGAAATCATGGCGCGTGAATTTTTATTCAACCATGAAAAGTTTGACGGGGTGATCAATATCCATTCTTTCAAAAATGATTTTGGCGGATTTGAATTGCCCCCAAATGCGATTTACCTGAATTATCCCCTAATTCAGCAGCCAACGACGCTGGTGTCACCCCATGTGAATTCCAATTTGGGTACGGCGCGTTTTCCAGATTTCAGAAATTTGTTGCATTGGGAAATGTATCCAAACAAACCCTCAGCAGTCTTCACCTCCGAGGTCGAAGGCAAATATGAACTGACGCAGGTCTTGCGCGATTCAGATGGCAGATTGAAGCTCGTACAGGAAGAATTTGAGGTGAAAAACTGATTGTACCCAAAATAATCAAAGGGGAACACGGTATTCTATCCATTGGCTACCGTGAATGGAAAAAATGGCATATTCATTCTTCCCTGCGGGCAAATCAATCGCCAGTGGAGAAGTACCGGGCAGTGGTCTTTCCAAGTGCATTTTGCCAGCCAAATCATAGAGATAGATAAACTCCTGCTGCCGGTCGATTACAACCAAGATCTCATTGCTGGGACCAAAGTGGAAATATTGGAAAGACAAATCTTTGGCATCGATGCGCTGCGAAAACAGCGTTTGGTAGGACTCATCCAAGACCGTTAATTGATTGAACTCCTGTACGACCAACAGGTATCTCTCATTTTTTGGATCTTTCACCAAGTGGAAGCTGCTCTCGCGGTCAGGTCTTGGCAACTGTGTCCGCTCCGTAATTTCTCCCCGAAAATTAGCCATCACCACTTCCCCATTTGGACTGACGGTCACGATACGAGTTTCCTTGGCAGAATTCCCCTCAAGGATTGCATATTGGGTTAGGATTTCGTCAGCAAGCTTAAATGGCGCGCCCGGCTCGTACTCTCCCCTCCTGTTGAACAAATGCCAATGTCCCTTTCGGTCGATTACAAACATACGGTCACCCAATCCGGGAACCCGGAAATGCGTCGGATTTGACACAATCGGGTCAGGAATCACCTTGGGATTCCAGCCATCCAAAATTTTTCCTTCCCTGTCCAATAAGTAAATCTCGCCGGACGCGCTGGCTAGAAAATACCGATAGTTGCGGTCATTCTCGTAATCCACCAAGTTGAGGTAGGAAATCCTGCCAGTTGGAATATTGACTGGAAAACCAGGCAAAAACTCACCCAAACGATCCACAGCATACAGACTGTTGGCCGTGGCAAAAAGTAGTTGAAGCTTGTTGTTTTTATAGTAATCGATTTGGAAAATGTCCGAAATGATCGGTCCATCTAGCATTTTGGAGAAGACTTCCTCCCCTTCCTCGGTAATCAAGTGCACCTTATCCGATCGATTCTGGACAAGGAATTCCAGACTGGCATCATTGAAATTCCGCAACCCTTTGGTACCGAAAGTCAGCTCTTCTTCGAAGGTAACCGTCTTGATTTCATGCATTGCGAGCTGCTGTTCTCCACCTGTCTTTGTGTCCCGATAGCTAACCTTTCCTGTCAAGAAATGGGAAGAATTCGACACTGAGACCTGAAGGCTAAGCTTTTCGAACTGAAAAGCGACCGCAGCATATTTCTGAAAAAATGCCGCCCACGATGGACTCACGAAATCCATCCATGTCGGCCATGTATTGGAGAAATCCAGCTCCCAATAGGTCTGGAATCGGGATATGTCGCTATTTTCAGAAGGAAATCCGGTCGATGTAATGCTTTTGCCATTCCCTGAATCCATTTCGTCCAAATAACGCTTCAAAACACTGTTGCTGTTGGCCATCAAGATATTTCCTTCCAACACCGTGATGAAGGTATTGGGAAAGCCCGAAAAATTGGCCCGAAACAAATGGGTCGGAAATTGATCCAAATCGATCAGGAAAATTTCCCTTCCCCGATAAAAATCAACGTAGGTTGATCGTTCCATCCCTTCGGCAATTCCAATGACAAAATCCCGCAGCATCTCTGTCTGTCGGGCTGCAGAATCTGTCTGAAAAACAAGGATCCTGTCCCTGCGATCAGAAAACGACTGCCCCATCTCGATCGCCAAATGCATGCCCGTAAACCCCTCCAAAAAGCCCCTATCAATCAATTTATTCTCCAACTCACCGGATACCACTGGGTTGAGGACAAGATTCTCCCCCATTATTCCCGACAATTTTGAAATATGATCAAAGCTAAATACCGAGAAAGAAGCGGCGCTATTGGGTACCAAACCAAGCCAATTGGACCAGGTAGCTTCGGAAATATCGGATGTTTCGATCGGAAAACTTGGATCAGAATACAGTTCGCCGGAAAAGCGAATTTCCGATCCGTCTATTTCAGGATGAATAACCGCCGCCAATTTCTCAGGCCAGGCCACGAAGACTTCTCCTCTTCCTTCCTTTCCCAACACGCCTGCAAATCCCTGGACACCGGCTTTGGTCAGAATCAAGGTGATGGGTTCTCGATTCTTAAAAAGTCTGTCGCCGTAAAAATCACCCATGTTTGGAATGGATTCGCTTTGCACGTTTCTTATCGCCTCCTCCAACAAAAATGACGTGAAACTCAAAAGCACCAAGTTGTCGATACGGGCGACCGAAAGCGTCCTGCTGCCGTCCTTCGCCTTGATTTCCCTGATTTCCACATCACTGTAAAGTCTCGTGGCGGAGACATACCTATTTGAAGTGTTGGATTCAATGATTGACCAAAAATCCTTGAGCGCTTCGTCACTCGCTTCCAGTACAAACAGCCAATCCATTTCATCTTTGCCTACTGCCTGTAGAGATGCAAGGAACTTTTTGTTTTTGAGGAATTTTTGCAATCGACCTTGCTGCCCTGCCAAACTATCCAAACCCACCAACATCGATTCCGCATTTCGCACCGCGGGAATGGTCGTCATTTCTTTCCAGAATTTTTGGGAAACCAGCCCATTCCAAAATCCAACCGGATCATCGACACGCAACAGCAACAAGGATTCTTCCGAGGTTGCCTCGAAGGATGACCGCAAAGGCTTTCCGAAAAAATATCGAAAGGCCAAAAAGGCCGAAAGGCCAATCAGCAATATACCCAGACCTACTATAATTCTCCTTTTCAAACCTGACATTGATGATTCCCAATCCGAATTCCAATAAAATAAAAAAATCCCGATTAGCGTCGGGATTTTCTCTATTGCAAACGTAAGGAATGTTATTTGGCGGACAACTTGTCCAAAACGTTCATTACTTCTTTCACGTGACCCCTTGATACCTCAAGAAGGGCTTTTTCCTCGGCATTCAAATCCAGTTCGATTACCTGCTCGATGCCGTTTTTCCCGAGGATGACAGGCACGCCAAGGTAGCAATCGTCAATGCCATACTCTCCGTCCAGCTTGATGCAAACTGGGAATACACGACGCTGGTTCTTGACGATGGACTCTACCATTTGTGCAGCTGCCGAACCTGGCGCATACCAAGCGGAAGTTCCCATAAGTTTCACCAATTCACCGCCGCCAAACTTAGTCCGCTCGATGATTGCATCCAATTTATCCTTTGCGACCAATTCGGTCACAGGAATTCCAGCCACAGTGGTATACCGAGGTAGTGGCACCATGGTATCTCCATGTCCACCCATTAGAATCGCTTGGATTTCCTTGGAAGAGATATTCAGCTCGTCAGCCAAAAATGCCCTGTATCTCGCGGTATCGAGGATTCCAGCCATACCCATCACCTTTGTCCTTGGCAACTTGGAAGTGATGTGTGCTTGGTAAGTCATCACGTCAAGCGGATTGGAAACTACAATGATGATGGCATTTGGGGAATATTTGACAACATTTTCCGTCACAGACTTCACGATTCCGGCATTGGTTTCGATAAGGTCGTCACGGGTCATTCCGGGCTTCCTTGGAAGGCCGGAAGTGATGACTACCACGTCAGAATTGGCAGTTTTGGAATAGTCGTTGGTGCTACCAACAGTCCTGCTGTCATATTGGTTGATGGGGGCTTTTTGCCAGATATCCAAGGCTTTTCCCTCTGCAATACCTTCCTTGATGTCCACGAGGACGATCTCCTCGGCAATCTCCCTATAGGCCAAAACATCGGCACAGGTTGCGCCCACATTGCCTGCACCGACCACGGTTACTTTTGTCATGATATTTGGTTTATTTTTAGATGAAACATTGATTTCAAAAGTGGCGCTAAGTTATTAAACAAAGCCTTCCAAATAAAAGATTATCCAACAATAGTTGACCACAGGTGGGTTTTGGAATGCAAATGGCAACGGGGAGTTGACTTCCTTCCACCAATCCAATTTCTCCGAAAACAAAATTCCTATTGAGGGGTCTCGAACATTTCCCCGAGGTTGAAAAACCCGAAGGAATTCTTGTAAGACTTAAAGAGCCGACGATTGTTCTCGTTGTAATATTCCGCCAAGGAAGTCATGATTTTTGCCTTGATGGTAGGATGGCTATCGAATACTTCCTGGATCGCAAAATGCGGAATCACCATCAACTCAGCCTGGTCCGAATTGACGATGGCTGTATATATCCTGGTGGCATTCTCAATAAAGGAATTTTCCCCAAAAGCTTCCCCGCGACGCGCTTCTTTGATGACTTCAAAGGTATCCTTCACATCCAGCGTCAAATGGATGATACCCTTCGTGACAACATATAACGCTTGACTCGGATCACCACGGAAGAAAATCACCTCTTCTTTTGCGTATTTGCGATATTGGATGGCAGGAAGAAACCTAGCCATTTCAAGGTTTTTGAGCCTTTCGAAAAAATTGACTTGGGAAAGAAACTGAAAAACCTCTAGTTCCTGTTCACTGAAAGTCCTGGAAAATGGATTGATCATTTTTGAGTTTTTTTGAAATAAAGCACCTCTTTTGTGCGCTCGTCTATTTTAAAACGGTCAGAAATCCGATAGCCCATCACCCAGACGATTTCTTCACCAGAAAGCATGACAAGCACCTGCTTTTTCTTGATAAGCGGGACTTTCAAATCTACCAATAAATCGCTGACTTTCTTTTCCCGATCCATGCCGAGCGGCCTGATTTTGTCTCCTGTCTCCCATTTTCGGATGCGAATCGGGAACACCAGCTTCCCGAGGTCAAACATGGCATTATCGGGCGCAGGATCGATTTCGACCGGGGCCAGCAGTTTCAATATGTCATATTCAAAGTCCCAAATCCTGCAGGAAATATCATGAACATTGACTGCTTTCTCCTGCCAGTCAAAACTAGATTGTCCTAAAATGAGAAAATCCCGGTCGCAGTTCAGCATATAGCCTCCCGCAATAAATGACTTCCCGGCTTCCGCCCTGTCCACGGCAGCGATGATATCTTCCGCATCATGCATCGAAAATCCAAAATCCCTGATCCAATAATAAAGCATCGAGATTCTCCCAGCCTGCTGTCCAATATCCTGAATAGCAAGGTATTGGAACCCCTCCTCTGACTTAATGTGGTATTTTTTCCATTCTTCATAAAGTGAAAAAAATGCCCTCCCCGTATCCTTTAACCGCTGAAAACTCCCAGCCATCTGCTGCAGGCTTCCAGGTATTGCGCGCTCAAACACCGGCAAAATCTCATTTCTAAGGACATTTCTCTTGTATTCATTACCCGCATTGCTACGATCTTGCCGCCAAGCAAAGCCATTTTCCTTCATGAAAGCATGGATCTGTGCTTTTGAAAACGGTAATAATGGGCGTATAATATGTCCGCGGATATCCGCCATACCGTAGATACCTTCGATACCGGTACCTCTCAGGAGATTGAGAAAAATGGTTTCCAATTGGTCATCGGCATGGTGGGCGACAAGGACTGCCTCGAGACCGTTTCGCTCCAACAAAGACTCGAACCAAGCATACCTAAATTCCCTTGCTGCCATTTGGGTGGATAGTCCCGTGGCCTCCAAGGCTTCTTTACTGGTGTGCGTAACAAAAATCGGTACTTGCCATACTTCTGCTAAAGCACGTGCAAATCCCTCGTCAGCCTGACTCTCCTCACCGCGGAGACCGAAATTGACATGGGCGACCGCAAATCCGATTCCAGACCGCTTCAAAAGCTGACCAAGACAAACACTGTCTATCCCGCCACTTAATGCCAAAAGGTACGTTTTGCCCGAATCCAAAAGTTTTTTCTCCCGTAAGTGGTCTTTAAAAAGCGCTTCCATAAGTCAAAAATATCATTTTTGGTTAATTTGCGCCCACATCGGTTTCCAAATGCTCCAAAAGTTTCTTTTGTCCATCGCCTGCCTGTTTGTTGTGGGACTATCAACTGTCAGTGCCCAAAACACACTCGAGATTTTAAATGCGGAGCTTTTGCAGGGAGCGGGCGGATTTGAGAGACTGATATCAGATGTGCGGATGAAGCACCAGAATACGCTGATTTACTGTGACTCGGCGCATTTTTTCAGGGCTGAAAATCGCGCGATACTTTATGGCAACGTGCGCTTTGTGGACCAGGAAGATCCCGTGACTACTACCAGCCGGTATGCGGAATATGACGGGGCCACAAAAGTTGCAAAATTGCGCACAAACGTAGTCTTCAAGAACCAGTCGACCTCTTTGTACACTGATTTTCTCGATTACAACAGAGTCACGGGTGTCGCAAATTATTTCAACAAAGGAAAAGTCGTTGACAGCGTCAATGTCCTGACTTCCAAGGAAGGAACCTACGAAACCACATTGGAGAAGATTACTTTTTCGAGAATGGTCGAATTGATCAATCCCGATTACACCCTTCGAACCAATTTCCTGATTTACTATACCATTCCGAAAACCTCCGAAACAGTCGGGATCACGAATATTATTGCCAAAGGTGGGGAAAGACTCAACGCCCAAAAGGGTAGCTATTATGACACCGAAAACAAGATCTTCAGGTTTTATGATGGTGAAGTGGAAACCGAAACCAGCAGAGTATACGCTGAGACGCTCTTCTACGACGAAAAAAAGAAATATTACGAGGGTAGAGCCAACGTAAGCGTGTACAATAAGGAGCGGGAAATCGAAGTGTTTGGGGAAGAAGGTAAATATTGGGAAGACCGAAAATACAGCATTGTCGTAGGGAATGCGCTCGTGAGGAAGTATTTTG
The DNA here is from genome assembly GCF_021491425.1 of Mariniradius sediminis. Taxonomy (NCBI): domain Bacteria; kingdom Pseudomonadati; phylum Bacteroidota; class Cytophagia; order Cytophagales; family Cyclobacteriaceae; genus Mariniradius; species Mariniradius sediminis. Next base: position 151,259 of record NZ_JAKEVZ010000012.1, read on the forward strand.
AAAAGGACACCATGTACATGTCGGCAGACACACTCATTTCACAGGACAGTGACAAAGCCGAGGAAAAACAGCTGTTGGCTTTTCATAATGTAAACTTTGTGAAGTCTACCATGTCGGGAAAATCGGATTCGTTGGCCTATGTCTATTCGGATTCGACCATACACTTATACCGTGATCCGGTCATTTGGGACAATAAAAGCCAAATCTCCGCGGACAGCATCAGGTTTTTGATCGCAAACGAGGAAATCGACAAAGTCTATCTCACCCAAAAAGCGTTTACAATCAGCAAAGATTCCATCGGCAATTTCAATCAGATGAAAGGGCGAAAAATGACGGGCTATTTCAAAGACCAAAAAGTCAGCCGCCTGCATATCCAAGGAAATGGGGAGTCCATTTATTTTGACCTGATCGGTGATTCAACCTTACGCGGGATGAACAAGATGCTGTGCGCCAACATCATCATGTTTTTCGAGGAAGGTAAATTGATTAAGGCAAACTGGCTGGTGAAGCCGGAGGGCGAATTCAAACCACCTCATCTGATCGAGGAGAAAGACCGGAAATTGGAGGGGTTCAACTGGCGGGAAAGTGAAAAGCCGAGCATGGAAACCATCAATAGCTGGCGAATGCCGAAAAAAAGGGGAAAAAATCCTTTTAATTTTTTTGATGGCCCGGATATTGTGATTCAGGCCCCGAGTGATGAGGAAATACAAAAACTATTGGAGGAAAAAACAAAATCCACCGATAACTAACTCGTTGAAAATCAACCCGTCTCAAAAGATCGCGTCTGCAACGGATTTTCTCCGGAAAAATTTTAAAAAGGTTAACAAAATTTAACCGCCAATGTATCAAAAGACCAAACCTATTTGGTATCTTTAGTCGTATTAATCAATGATTTAACGCTTCGTCGCCTATAGAATTCAACTTTACATGAAACGATTCTTCCTGACATTTCTCACCGCATACTTTTTGCTGACGGGTTATTCGTCGGCACAAGTGAGGGTTTTGTCGGAGAGCGTTGAGTTCAGCGGTCGTATCGGAACTTCACAACGGAAATCGCTCATCATCCAAAACGAAAGCAGTCAAGTCAAAGACTATAATTTGAAATTCTTGAGAGGAAACATTGGTTCTTCCCAAAACATCAAATTGTGTATTTCGGACAAATGCTACGATCCACGACGGGATTTTGCAAAAATCAAACTTACCCTTCAGCCGGGTGAGATTTTCACAGATCTGTACATTGAATTCGAAATGGGCATCTCAGAGACAAAAGGCAACTTCGATCTTCAATTCGTGAATGCAACGAATCCTCGCGACGTTTTCGTGATCGAATCGGTCTATGAAGTTTTCAACCCATCGATAGACAACACCAACCACAAAGACATCTCCATCGGCAGTGCCTATCCAAATCCAAGTAGTAGGTCTGCACAGATTGATTATGAATACAAAAATCCAAACGCTTCGGCTAAGATTACCATCAACAGCTTTATAGGTAACCCGGTGGCAGAATATACCCTGGATCCAACACAGAAAAACATTGTCATCAACGTCTCCGACCTCAATCCCGGGGTTTATTTTTACACTTTATTTGTTGACAACAAAAATATTGTGACCAAAAAGCTCGTTGTCAAGAAGTAGAAATGACGCTCTCCCCCACCCTTCATTGGTTTAGAATGAATTATACCCTATATTTGCGCCTCCAAAAAGCGATGAAAAAAAATTTCCTATACGTTCTCCCTGTATTGATTTTGTTGACCGTGAGTTCTTGCGGCAAATTCTACAAGCTGGAGAAAAGTACCAACTGGGAAGAGCTCTACGAGGCGGCTAACAATTATTATAATGCTGGAGAGTATAGCAAAGCCATCATCCTTTACGATAAGGTGTTACCCGTCATTCGTGGGAGTGAACGCGCGGAGTTGGCGGACTTCAATTACGCCTATTCTCACTTCCGGATGAAGCGTTACATCGAGGCGGCTGGCTATTTCAATACCTTTTATCAGACCTATAACAGAAGCCCCATGGCGGAAGAGGCACTGTTTATGAATGCCTATTCTTTGTATTTGGATGCGCCTGATTATAACTTGGATCAGAAAAGCAGCCGAGATGCAGTGAATGCGATTCAGTTATTCATCAACAGATTCCCGCAGTCTGATTCCTATGAAAGGGCGACTGCCATGATTGAGGATCTGCAAGTGAGATTTGAAGAAAAGGCCTACCAGGAATCCATGCTCTACCTCAGGTTAACTGATGGTTTATTCCCCGGTGATTTCTACCGTGCCTGCATCATCAATTTCCAAAACTTCGCAAAAAATTACCCAGACTCAAAATACAATGAAGAATTGGGATATAAACTCGTCGAAGTAGCCTTGGCTTATGGCAAGGGCAGCAAGTTTGACAAAAAAGAAGAGCGCCTGAATGACGTATCCAAATACGCAGATCAGTTTAAGAGAAGATACCCTGACAGCAAATATGTGGGAAGAGTAGAGGAGTTTGAAAAAACAGCACAGGCAGAGATTCTGGCGTACCAAAAACTCAAGAAAGAGTACGATGAACAGCTTGCCCGCGCCAATGAAGAGGCTGCAAGCGAACAGGCCACCGAAAACAAGAAAAAGAACCAATAAAAATCACAATAATATGGCAGTGAATCCTTCGATCATCACAAGAGATTTGGATAAAGTATCCGAGCCGACCGGGAATCTGTACGAATCCATCCACGTGGTTTCCCAAAGAGCCAAGCAGATTTCCTCCATCATGAAGGAGGAATTGAATACCAAGCTTTCCGAATTCGCCTCCACCGTGGACAATTTGGAAGAGGTTTTCGAAAACAAAGAACAAATCGAAATATCGAAGTTCTACGAAAGGATGCCGAAACCGTCCACATTGGCGATGGAAGAATTCATGGAAGGAAAACTTTATTTCAGACATCCGGAAACTTCATCTGAAGAATAAATGCGGCTGAAAGACAAGAAAATCCTATTGGGAGTCACCGGCAGCATCGCCGCCTACAAGTCGGCGATTCTCACAAGGTTGTTAGTCAAAGAAGGAGCAGAGGTACAAGTCATCATGACTTCCTCTGCTCTTGATTTTATTACCCCACTGACACTTGCCACACTTTCCAAAAGGCCAGTCCACCACCGATTTTATGAGAACAATACAGGCCAATGGACCAACCATGTAGAGTTGGGACTGTGGGCTGACTTGTTGCTGGTGGCGCCGATTTCGGCAAATACCTTGGCGAAGTTTGCCAATGGCATTTGTGACAACCTCCTCGCGGCCACCTACCTGTCTGCAAGATGTCCAGTGATGCTGGCACCTGCCATGGATTTGGATATGTACCAGCATCCGTCCGTGAGGGAAAACATTACCAAACTAAGTCAATTCGGTAATCTGATTTTGGAAGCCGAAGACGGCGAATTGGCCAGCGGTCTTTCTGGTCAAGGAAGACTGATGGAACCAGAGCATATTCTCGAAAGGGTATTGGAGTTTTTTTCTCCCGAGACCGAATTTGTTGGAAAGAACATATTGATCACCTCCGGCCCTACACAGGAAGCCATCGATCCAGTGCGGTTTATCAGCAACCATTCCTCGGGAAAAATGGGCGCTGCCATCGCCCTTGCCTTCGCTGAAGCGGGGGCAAAAGTACATTTGGTGTTGGGCAAAGGAGCGGTGAAGCCAGACCATCCCAATATCCAGATTCAATCGGTACGGAGCGCCCAAGAAATGTATGACGCCTCCGCCAAGCTTCATCCAGCCATGGATATCTGTGTGTTTGCGGCAGCTGTCGCAGACTATGCACCCAAACATGTTGCGGCCGAAAAAATCAAGAAGGACGGCGAAGGAATGGTCCTCGAATTGGCTAAAAACATTGACATCGCATATACCTTGGGACAACAAAAACGGTTTCATCAGATCCACGTGGGTTTTGCCTTGGAAACTGAGCGCGAAGAATTCCACGCCAAGCAAAAGTTGACCAAAAAGAATTTTGATTTGATCGTTTTGAATTCAACCAAAGATGAAGGTGCTGGCTTCCAGTTGGATACGAATAAGGTGAGGCTGTTTAGGGAAGACGGATACTCGGTAGAATCCGGCGTACTTCCAAAAACAGAGGTTGCCAAACTCATTTTGGAAGAAATCAAGAAATTGCCTGTTAAAATTTAGGCATTAGTCCTTCGTTATCTTTAGCGATCTGAATCAATCATGAAGATACAGCTACTACTCGGATTGTTTTTTTTGTGCCTGACACAAGCCCTCAGCCAGGAGCTTAACATTTCCGTCATCATCAATAGTGACCGCGCAAGGACTCAGGAAACCCGGGTATTTGAAGACATGAAGGTGAGCTTTGAGCAATTCATGAATGGCAGGACCTGGACCAACGACCAGTTTCAGCCCCAGGAAAGGATCAAAGGCAACATGCTGATTACCATTTCGGACATGCCCCAGATTGGCTTCTATAACGCAACGGTGCAAATCCAAAGCGTCCGGCCCGTGCATGGTACCGGCTACGAATCCATGGTTCTCAATTTTATTGACAGAAACTGGTCATTTGAATACCTTCAGTCCCAGCCCCTTGAATTCAACCGATTCACCTTCCTAAACAATATCAGTTCGCTTCTGGCCTACTATGCCTATATCATGCTCGGGTTTGATTACGACAGCTTCTCACTCAGGGGTGGCGACCCCTACTTCGAAATCGCCAACACAATCGTCAACAACGCCCAACAATCCCCGAGACCCGGATGGGGAGCCAGCCCAAATGACCGGAGAAATAGGTATTGGCTAATCAATGACATTTATACTTCCTCGGTCTTTTCATCCATCCGGGAGGCGATTTATCTCTACCATCGGAAGGGGCTCGATCTGATGATCACCAATCCCGAGGAAGCCTATATCAATATCCTAGAGGCTATTAGGCTGGTTGTGGAGGCAAATGATGCCCAGCCCAACAGCATTTTTACCATTGCCTTTGTAGACGCGAAAGGCGATGAAATCAGCAAAATTTTCAGGAATGCGCCAAAAGAAATCAGGGCTGAAGCAGTGGCCTTGATGCTAAGGGTAGACCCTAACAATGCAAAACGATACAACGAACTCTTGAAAGGCTGAGACCCGACTTAAATTCAAAACTGCTGTATTCACTGACTTTGGGATTGGAAATCACATTTCATACCAAAAATCCATCGGATCGGGATAGCCAAATTTGAATCCAGTCTCCAGTATTTTTTCGGAAGAAATCACCTTTGAAGGCATCGTCCCTCTTGGCGCATAGCTATTTGGTGCAGGGAAACCCAGCTCGACCGCGTTTCTTTCATAGATATCACGTCGGCGTGGATGGATTGGTGCTACGGCATTGAAAACCGCTCCAAAGAGTTCTTTCTCAATAACCCATGCAGCCAATCTGACAGCGTCATCACGGTGGATAAAGTTGACGGGCGTATCACCTACCACATTGTCCTTTCCCGAAAAATACCTGCCCGGAATCCGATCGACTCCTAAAAGCCCGCCATATCGAATTACCGAACAATGAAGTCCCTTGTCTTCGAACCATAATTTCTCCGCTTGAAGGATTCCTGGGCTACCCGAATTTTCTTTTGTCAGTGGATAATCTTCTGAATATTCAAAATCTGCATCAGGATAAACTGACGTAGAGCTTGCAAAAATCACTTTCCTGATACCTGCCTGCTTCGCCATTTCCTTCAAAAACTTGTTTTGCTCCAGGTAAAAGGAATCCGAATTCACTCGGCTTTTGGGCGGGATATTGACGAACAGCACATCAGCCACGAAGAGGCTTCCAAACCCTGCTCCTTCCGGATGGGGTGAAAAACGGAGTACAGCAGCATCGATTCCCTCCGCTTTCAGTGAAACGGACTTCTCCGTGGATGTGGTACTGCCCTTGACGAGTAAGCCTTGTCTCAAAAGATGTTGTGCCAAAGGCTTACCCAGCCAGCCAAGTCCTACAATCGATACTGTTCGCATTTTCAGTTGTTTTTTAAAAGTTTTTACTAAATTCAAAAACCGTATTTAGGCAAAATTAATCCCCATAAAAGGATGGAAATTTATTTTTTTGGAAAGGATTTTGGAATCAGGTTAGCCATCATGGCGACGGTTTTTCTTTTGCTTTCCTGTAATGCAAGCGAAAAGGACCAAATCCAAGGAGATTGGTACAGCTTCGACAAGGATTCTGTCTATTTTGAGTTGTACATTAACGACACGATGATTGTCCTCAATCAGCCGCAGATTGGACCAGTTGGTTATGATTATGAAGTGAAAGATGACAGATTGATTGTGAGCAATTCGGTCGGTATGGAGCGGATTTGGAAATTGGAGGAAATTACTTCAGCATCGATGACAATGTCTGATAGCCTCGAGCGGCTTCAATATTTTCGCTTGAATGTTGGAAAAAGCTTTTTCAATAGCCTAGTTGATTCAGCAAGTTTCAGGGAGTTTTCAGAAAACTTCAATACCCGGTTTGCTGTACAAAGCAAAAAATGAAAAAACCCTCCGGCTTCGGAGGGTTTTTCAGTTAATAACTTTTCTTCGGCATTGTCCCCAGAATGTAATCCCAAAGCGGGGAACTCACGCCAAATGCCGCATCGGGATCTTTGTAGTGATGTATTGAATGATTCACCCAGAGTACCCTGAAGAAGTTTCTCGGCGGCTGATATGCATGGACCATGTAGTGAACACCCAAATACGCCGCATAGCCAATCATGAATCCAGGCAAAAAGAATAATCCATAGTCTCCCATCAGGAATGTAAACAAATAGTAAAAGATCACCGCATACACAAGTGTTATGAATGGAGGAAGTGTCAACCTGTCTTTATCTTTTGGATAATCATGGTGAACCCCATGCATGTTATATTGGATTTTGTCTTTTATAGGTGTATCGGGAATCATATGGTAGATATACCTATGCATTAGATACTCTAACAAAGTGAATCCTAAAATCCCTAAAATTAGAACGCCAAAGCCCGCATACAGCGATATGTCTGTAGTCTTGAAGCCCCAATAAAGGGAAATGCCTCCGGTTGCAAGCCACAACGTAATTGGAATGGAGATATGAGTTCTGGTAAGCTTTTCCAGGATAGGGTTTTTAAACATTTGCGCAGAACCATGATTGTCTGGCCTGTCCAATCTCCCGATTTTTTTGAGTGTAGTCATATTGTCGGCAGCTAAAAGGTTGAAGGATGAAAATATAATTTGGTCTAGTTTAACGTATGCAAATTTAATTTGTTGACTTCATTTGTCAATCAAGCACTTCGATATTTAGTCTTATGATCTTTGTCAGACTTTGGCTGTTGCAGGCCTAGTCTTCTCCAAAGTGCGCTGATAAACTTCCTCGTAAAGTGGCAGGATATTGGTCACGTCAAATTCACGCGCCCGATCCAAAGCGCGTCTTTTAAATCCTGGAAGATTGGCGTCATCTAAAATGTATAATGCCTTTTCAGTCATGGTTTTGACGTCTCCTACCTCACAAGTAAATCCTGTCACACCATCAATGTTTAACTCCGGTATCCCACCGGCATTTGAACTCAAGACGGGTACTTCACAAGCCATCGCTTCCAAAGCCGCCAAACCAAAGCTCTCCCGCTCTGAAGGCATCACAAACAAATCGGCAACAGAAAGAACCTCCTCTACTGCCTCTAGTTTACCTAAAAAACGGATATCGTCACAGGTTCCGAGGTCTCGACATAGTCGTTCCATTCGGTCACGCTCGGGCCCATCTCCAACCAAAAGCAACTTGGCTTTGATTTTTTTCCTCAATTCATAAAAAACATGAATGACGTCTTCCACGCGCTTCACTTTTCTGAAATTGGAGGTGTGTACCAAAAGCTTTTCGTCATTTGGGCATATCGCCATTTTAAAATGCTCCTTTTTCTGCCTTTTGAAGCGCTCTAGATCGATAAAGTTGGGAATAACTACAATATCTTTTTTGATTTCGAAATGCTCATAGGTGGATTTTCGTAGGTCCTCGGAAACGGCCGTTACCGCATCAGATTGATTGATACTGAACGTCACCACCGGAGCATAGCTTGGATCTCTGCCCACAAGGGTAATATCGGTACCATGCAAAGTGGTGACGACCGGAATATGAATCCCCTCTTCTTTCAAAATCTGCTTGGCCATGTAGGCCGCCGAAGCATGGGGGATGGCGTAGTGCACATGCAACAGGTCCAATTTCTCATACTTGACTACGTAGACCATTTTGCTGGCCAAGGCCAACTCGTAAGGAGCATAATCAAAAAGTGGATAACTTTTGATATCCACCTCATGGTAGAACAGGTTCTGGTTGAAAAAATCGAGACGGGTTGGCTGGCTATAGGTAATGAAATGGACCTGATGGCCTTCCTTGGCCAAGGCTTTTCCCAATTCCGTCGCTACCACCCCACTCCCACCAAATGTCGGATAACATACTATCCCTATCTTCATGCTGGCTTGTGTTTGTAATTTCTACAATGCTAACAACACTTCTAATACTCCGTTTTGTTCAGAATGCCGCCAACAAATTTTCCTTCCCAAATGGGCGGTTCACTGACGCATGGACTGGTAGATGACATCGTGAATCTCTTGCCGGACATTATCCTTGAGCAAGAGGTTGTTTTCAGCATCTGGATGGACACGATTGGATAGAAAAACATAGACCAAGTTATGATCGGGATCTGCCCATGTACAGGTACCGGTGAAGCCCGTATGTCCGAAGGTATTTTTCGAGGCCAAAACTCCGGCACTGCCACCCTTACCGCGCTCGGGTTCCGGTTTGTCCCAACCCCATCCTCGTCTGCTTTGGGCGGATTGGCGTTTCGTGAACTCACTCACTGTCTGGGGATCCATCATATCCACATCGGCATATTTACCTCCATTCAGCATCATTTGCATCATGACGGCCAAATCACCGGCTTTTCCAAACAATCCCGCATGCCCCGCAACTCCCCCATACATGGCTGCCCCCGGATCATGGACATATCCTTGGATGACTGTTTTTCTGAACGCAACATCATCCTCAGTCGGAGCCACCATGTCAATGCCGTATTTTTTGAAAGGATTGAAGGTCATCGTGTACAGCCCGAGGGGTTGGTAGATGTTTTGGTCGAGAAACTCGTCCAAGGGCTGATTGGTAACCCGTTCGACCAAAGCCTGCAACAGGTACATCGTCAGATCAGAATAGACGTAGCTGTATCGATTTCGGCCTTGCTCCTTTTGCCGTAGTTTCGATTGGATGGTCCAGTGCCAGAGGCTATCTCGAAGGGAATTCATTCCATACATGTTGTTTGAAACAGGGGTCGTGAAACCCGGCTCAGGCTTTTCCCGATAATACTCTGACTTCCATCGCCCCGATTCCACGGTCTTTGCATAATGGGGAATAAAGGCCACCAAACCTGCCTCGTGTGCCAAAACATCCTTCAAAATCAAAGGGCCCTTATTTGTACCTTTAAGTTCCGGCAAATACCTCTCGAGCGGCTTGTCCATATCTATCTGGTTGCGGCTGGCCAAAAACATCACTGCCTGCGTAGTCGCCAAGATCTTGGTCACGGAAGCCAAATCATAGACCGTTTCGGTCGTGACTGGTTTTTTCTTAGTGTAATCATAGTAGCCATAGGCTTTTTCAAAAACGACCTGACCATTCTTTGCCACCAAAACGACGCCACCCGGGAAAGCCTTTTTTTTGATACTGATATCCATGATGGTATCTATTCTTGCCAAGACATTCCGGTTCATTCCTTGGCTTTCGGGAAATGTATATGAAAGCCGATTCAATCCTTCCAAATATCCTCCTGTGCCCATCCTATAGGTTGTATTTGTCGAAACGGGCAATATTCCGTGAGCATCCCTTGCCCCAAAAATCAATTCCGGAACAAGGCGCTGCGTTGTCGAATTGTTTTCAAAGGCAATCACATGGTGTGAAACGTCCGGTAAAAACTTAGTGGAATAAGCGTTGCCGAAAACTACCAGCGTCACATCCTGGCGCTCTGACAAGCGCTTCAAAAACTGATAGTCTGAATTCGCCATCCCAAAACTTCTGTTGGGATTGTTGGTGATGCCCATCATAGCGATCACTATGTGATTGTATAGCGCAAGTTGCTTTGCGAGCGTGTCCTGACTGGCTTGATCGGCAGCCTTTCCAATTTCGAAATGGGCAAATTTGGCATATTTGTCGAGCCTTTTCTGAAACTCTTTGCCGTCTCCACCAATGGTTAATGAAGCGAAGTTTTTGAGGTCCAAATTCCTAAATGGCAAAAGATTGTTCTTGTTGGAAGTGACGGTGATGGCGCGGGCATAAAGCCGCTCGGCCAAGATTTCGGCAGCAGGACGATTGATGCGATTGACTAGGTCTCTTGTATCTATCGGCTTCCTTTGGCTGAGCCCAGCCCAATACTTAGCCTTTAAAATCTTCTGTATCCTGGACTCTACTTCTTCTTGGGAAATCTTCCCGTCCTGGATAGCCTGTAGGATCATCGCCTTTGCCTTTGGGACGTCCTGGGAATACAGAAGGACATCATTTCCGGCCAAAAGCGCCCTCAAGTCCACTTCGCCTGGTTTGTGATATTTGGTGACACCCTGCATGTTGAGCGCATCTGTGAAAACCAAGCCGTTGAAATTCATTTGGGTTTTCAGAAGATCGCTGACCACATACTTGGAAAGCGTTGTTGCTTGGTTAGGTGAACTATCCAGATTTGGGACGTGGAGATGGGCAACCATCACGCTCATCAAGTCGTTTTCGATCAATTCGCGGTAAGGATATAAGTCGATATCGATGATGCGCGTGACTGAATGATTGATCACTGGCAAGGCATAATGTGAATCGTTCTCCGTGTCTCCGTGTCCGGGAAAATGCTTGGCATTGGCCATGATTCCATTGTCCTGAAGGCCTCTCATGTAGGCCAGGGATTTGCGGGTGACCAGTCTTTTCTCCTCTCCGAAGGCCCTGTATCCGATCACTGGATTATTAGGATTGGAGTTGACATCTACGACAGGGGCGAAATTGATATGCATTCCCAACTCTTTGAATTGGTGGGCGATCTCCTTTCCCATTTCGTAGATCAGTTCATCGTCAGGCAAGGCACCCAGCGTCATGGCCTTGGGAAATCCGATAATGGAATCCAAGCGCATATTCACGCCCCACTCGGCATCCATGGCTACAAACAGCGGGATCTTCGAAATTGATTGGTAGCGATTTGTCAAATGCGCCTGTCGGACCGGCCCTCCCTGGAAAAATATCACACCTCCGATTTGGCTTTCGGTGATCAACCTCTCGATTTCGGCGACATGCCTCGCGTCTTTGTTGGAATAGGCGGCCACCATGAAAAGCTGCCCCAGCCTTTCTTCAAAGCTCGTATTCCGAAAAATACTGTCCACCCAAGCCATCTGACTTGATTGGTCGATCACGGCCAAGGGATCCTTTGCCTTCCTGAATATCTCTTCGGCGGGCTTCTTTCTACCAAAAACTGCCCCGGTAATCAGGAGAAGCAAAAATCCCATCCACACCAGCCAAACTTTTCCCCCCATGCTCCTGTTTAATTTTTATTGCTTGTGATTAGGTTTAACTTTGTATGAATATACATCGTTTGCACAAACATTACGAAAAAAAACCGCGCTTAGTATGATATTGTGATGGTCGGAACGCAGGTTTTTTTCTAATATTCCCAAATTCATTGAATCGGTCCAAACATGAAATTCCCTTCCATATTTAGAGTAGCCCACCCGCAAAGATTTGAAATCAAGCCGCGTTATTACGACCCGGTAAAGGAAGAAATCGAACAGCGAACCTCTCGGATCAAAAAAGAACTCCAAGCCGAAGGCAAAATTCCGCTCGATGGGGATGATTTGGACAGCGATTTCTACTCATCTTCTATCCGTGGGGCATTTGCCAGTGGAAGTCAAATCCGGGGAAGGAGCACATCTCCGTTCAATAGTGCCGGTCTGATGCGCTTGGTCATCTTTGTACTTTTGATCGTAGCAGTCTTTGGGTATATCTATTTGGGTCCTGAAGCTTTGTATACCATGGCTTATTTGATTGGTGGATTGGCATTGCTGGTCGTCTTTTTCAGAATTAAGGGCAAATCAGGGAAATGAGCGATATCATCCAACTGCTTCCTGATGCGATTGCCAACCAGATAGCTGCGGGTGAGGTCGTCCAAAGACCAGCATCGGCCCTCAAGGAAATGTTGGAAAATGCCGTAGACGCCGGTGCCACCCATATCCAGGTAATCGTCAAGGAAGCAGGGAAAACGCTCATTCAGATGATCGACAACGGAAAAGGCATGTCCATGACCGATGCCCGAATGTGTTTCGAACGCCATGCCACCTCCAAAATCCGCACTACGGAGGATCTTTTTGCCATCCGCACATTTGGCTTCCGGGGAGAGGCTTTGGCTTCCATAGCTGCAGTGGCGCAGTTGGAGATGAAAACCAGGCAAGCGAGTTCCGAACTAGGCACGCTGATCCAAATTGAAGGGTCCGAAGTCAAGAAACAAGAACCTGTTTCGTGCCCAATCGGCACATCCATTTCGGTCAAAAACCTGTTTTTCAACGTGCCGGCACGGCGCAATTTCCTCAAGTCCAACCCAGTCGAAATGCGCCATATCGTGGAGGAATTCCAAAGGGTTGCGTTGGCATACCCGGAAATTGGATTCAGCTTGTACCAAAATGACCTTGAGCTTTTCAAACTTGTTCCTGGAAAACTCAGCCAGCGCATCGTGGGCATCTTTGGCAAGTCCTACCAAGGACAATTGGTGGCGTGTCGGGAAGAAACCCCACACCTCAATATCCACGGATACATCGGAAAACCGGAGGCGTCGAAAAAGACGCGGGGCGAGCAGTTCTTCTTCGTGAACAACAGGTTTATCAAAAACAACTACCTCCACCATGCCGTGGCCAATGCCTACGAAGGACTGATGGGTGCAGATATGCAGCCGTTTTATGTGCTTTTCTTGGACATTGACCCAAGCCATATCGACATCAACGTCCATCCGACCAAGACAGAAATCAAGTTTGACGACGAACGGACCGTGTATGCCGTGATCCGGTCGGCAGTGAAGCAAGCCCTAGGCGCCCACCATGTCGTGCCATCGCTCGATTTCAGCTATGATGTCAATTTTACCGAAAATTGGAAAAAAACTCCCGGGCAAGCCGAAATGCTGACCAGGGAACATATCATTCCCACAGATGAGGGCATCCAAGAAAACCAATACAAGAGCTTTCAAACTCCCATGTTCAAGAAACAGGCTGTTTCGGGTTGGGAGAAGCTATTTGAGGGACAGCAGAAAAACCTGATGATTTCCGAGCGGGAAATTCCTGCCGAAATTCCAGAACTTGAGGATATCCTCACCCTTCCTTCCAAAGCCAACGAAGACAGGTTTCCCTTTCAGGAAAGTCATGCTACGGGAAACACATTCCAAGTAGAAAACAGCTATGTCGTGGCGCAGCTTTCGTCCGGTTTGGTCATTATCGAGCAGCAGTCTGCCCACGAGCGCATCCTTTTTGAGCGCTACAGCAAGCAACTTACCCAAGCTGCAGGTGCATCACAGCAGTGCTTGTTTCCGTCCCATATCCAACTGAGTCCTGCAGACTTTGCTTTGGTCATGGACATGCAGGAGGAACTCAGCCGATTGGGATTTTTGATTGACCCGTTCGGGAAAGATACGTTGCTCATCCGTGGTGTTCCTGCAGATATCCAGGTTACCAATGAGAAGGCTTTGTTTGAGGGGCTTTTGGAACAGTTCAAGATATTCAAATCCGAGCTTTCCGTCGATAAACGCGAAAGTCTCGCCCGTGCCATGGCCAAGAGATCCTCCATCAAAAGAGGCACAAAATTGGATACCGCAGAGATGGAAACCATCGTCGGACAACTATTTGCCTGCCAAAATCCAAATTATGGCCTTTCAGGGAACAAAACCTTCATCAAAATAGATTTACAACAGATCCACGGCTTTTTCAACAAATAGCTCATGTTCAGACCCATCACGCCCATAGTCAAGAATCTCCTGATCATCAATATTGCGCTGTATGTCGTGGCAGCCTTCGTGTTGCCCAACCTCTCGGCGATTTTTGCCTTGTACCATATCCAAAGCCCAAGATTTATCCCGACACAGTTTCTGACCTACATGTTCATGCATGCTGATGGTTGGCATTTGTTCAGCAACATGTTTGGATTGTTTGTGTTCGGCCCTTTGTTGGAGGAATTTATCGGCCCCAAGAAGCTATTGACGCTTTGGATGGTTTGTGGCGTGGGTGCGGGAGTTTTGTATTCGGGATACACCAGTTTTCAGACTGCGCAGATAGATGCACAGATTTCTTCGTTTTATACCAATCCAAGTCCAGAGCTATTCACGGATTTTGTGAAAGATCACAGGAATATGTTTAAGAATTCCGTGTATGACTTTATCGATGCCTATGACCGCAATCCTGATAATCCTGTACTCATCCAGCAGGCAAAGGACAATCTAATGGCTGTTCGGAGTAATTCCATAAGTTTCCCGATGGTGGGAGCCTCCGGGGCATTATTTGGCGTGCTGATTGCATTTGGGATGTTTTTCCCAAACACCCAGCTGATGTTGTTGTTTCCTCCTATACCCATCAAGGCCAAGTACTTGGTCTTGGCCTATGGCGTTTATACGGTATATTCAGTCATCATTGACAATCCACAGGACAATGTGGCCCATTTTGCCCACCTCAGTGGATTGGTAATTGGTGCGGGGTTGGTATATTATTGGAAAAAAAGCAGGAAAAGTTTTTACTGATCGGGCTATGTACGAAGGATTCTGGTATAATCTCAAAAACGCATTTAGGCAAAACAACAACAGCCTGTACAAGATCATTGCGATCAACCTCTTGGTGTTTGTCGTGATGTTGTTTGCCAGGGTGATTCTCAATTTTTCCGGAGGTGCATCGATCTATGAACTGCTGCGCACCAATCTGATGATGCCGGCGGCGATTCCTCAGTTGTTGCTAAAGCCATGGACAATCATGACCTACATGTTTTTTCATGAAGGTATCTTCCATATTCTTTTCAACATGCTGTTCCTGTATTGGTTCGGGATGCTGCTGCATGAGTATTTGGGCAGTAGAAAACTGGCCAATATCTATATTCTGGGTGGAATCGCAGGTGGCCTTTTCTACCTGTTGATGTACAATGTTTCCCCATTTTTTGCGGATGTACTGCCGAATGCAAAGATGCTTGGTGCAAGTGCTGGCGTGTATGCCGTCGTCGTGGCAGCGGCCACGCTTTCGCCCAACACGACTTTCTTCCTACTATTGCTTGGCCCGGTCAAGATCAAATACATCGCGATTTTTTATGTGCTGATTGCATTTGCCAACTCAGACGGCAGCAATGCCGGGGGAGAACTGGCCCACCTGGGCGGGGCGGCCCTCGGGTTTCTTTATGTCAACCAACTGCGAAAAGGAAGGGACATGGGTGGATGGATTCAGGCGATTGGACGGTTTTTCGAAAAACTGTTTGCCAAAAAACCCGCAGTAAAGGTGACTTACCGTAAGGAAAAAGTCAGCTCTTCCGAATCCTATCGAAGCTCCAAATCGAGCGGTGCGGCCGCAAGATCACAGGAGACCACCCAAGAGGAAATCGACCAAATCTTGGACAAGATTGCTGCCAAGGGTTATGATGCGCTCAGCAAGGAAGAGAAAAGGAAACTGTTTGAGTTCAGCAAAAAATAGCTGTAATCCTTCTAGGCATTGACCAAAGCTCATCCAGACATCAAGGCGTTATTTCTTTTTCAAAATAGGATAGCTTGCCGTTTTTGTCCATTCCCTGAATCACGAGCTTGTAACCTTGTACAACGTCGCTGTTGAAAAACTCGATCGTGCCTGAATTGCCATCGATTGCAACTTTCGGATTCCAATAGAGCGTCGAGCGAAAATCCGGTTTGGGGCTGTTTTCTTGATCATACTTCGGCATGTAAAATTCCCTAGCTGTGGAATATCCCGGAAACCTCAAATTGAACACCCCTTCACCTGCTTCCAATACTCCCCCGCCACGCTTGGTATAAAACGCGATCGCACCACCTGCGCCCGCCGAACCAAAAATCGCCAAACTCGCACCATCCTTGAATACATCGACTGCCGCTAAATCCCTCGGGCTGATCGAGCTGATAAACTGTGCGTCCACTGGCACGTTGTCCAATAGGAAAATCGGTGAAACCGGATTGAGGGATCCGGCGCCACGAATCGTCACCGTCGGGGCACCCATCGGATTGGGCTTGATGCTGACACCGGAAAACCTTCCTTGGAGCAATTGCCAAATATCATAGTACCCCTCAAAACCTCCAATATCAGAGGGAATCAGGCTTGCATCTCCCTTGCCATACATCCGGGTGATGTTTTCCTGCTCGGGCTGGTACTTTTGCGCCTTCACCACAAATTCCACTATATCCACGGTTCCCATCTCATCAAAAGCGGCAGAAGACTGTCGGCGCTTTTCTGCTTGCGTCAAAAACTCCTGCAAATACCGATCAGCCTCGAAGCTCTTTTGCATCGGAACAAATCCCTCCCATTGCTGGTATTTCGCCAAAGGCGGGTCAAGCTCGAGTTGGACGAGTTCCTTGAGTCTTTTGTCCCTTACGGTCAATACCAATTGGGTGGTATCCGTAAAAGTCATGTCGTCGATGATAAACTTTCCGTTTTCGGTATATTCCACTGCAAGGAAATCCTGTTCGTTACCTTTGCTGAACACATTGATAATTCCACCTCCAAGACCTTTTTTGTTCCCGTCCTTTGGGGAAACCGTACCTGTGATATTGATGCCCTGCTCAATGAAATTGCTGTTGTTGAATTTCTTGGATAGAACTTCTTCCCAATCAAAGCGCCTCCAACCATGTGTCAGCATGACGAGTTCGATACCTTCATGATCACGATCCTGACCAAAAAGCCTGATCGGCTGATGGATTTTTCCTTGGAGTTCCGATTCGAGTTTGAGATAAGAAAGAATGTTGGAATTCGACTGAAAGGATTGTTCCTGTGCGTCGATGACGGACACAGAATAGTTTCCCCCTTCAAATCCTTCCCCGTCCACTTGAAATGACCAGGTATTTTTCGCCCTTGGCGCTAAATTTACTTGTGGGGTGTTCACGGTGAGTGCACGCTCGTCTCTCCCAGAAATGTATACCAAGCGCTCCGCCAAGGGAGTTCCCCCAGGCTCAAATACGGCAATTTGATTGATTCCAGATACCAATTGGGCTTTTCGGATGCGAGCGCCGGTGACGCCGTTTGCGAGGTTGATCACCTGCATATGGCCAATGCGGCCCCGGGCATGGACTACCAGTAGGGCTTCGCCTGTTGGTGATATTTGTCCAAAATCTCTGGCTTGTATCAGGATATTGACAAGGGCTTCGTTCGAATTGTCCACCGTGAGGTTAATGCCAGAAGCCTTGGTTGGAGGCAAATCGACCGTGCGGGAATTGCCATCGATGGTAATTTCTGCGGTATATTTTTGCCCTATTTCAGGAGTCAAGCTAAATACTCCAAGTCCAGATGTGTTTGTTTCAAAAGGTATTTTTTCCGTTCCGTTTTGTACCAGGCCGGAAATTTTGGCTGGAGTGCCATCAGGATAAACAGCCCTGACGGCGACCTTATTTGCAAATCCTGCTACCAAGTCACCTCCCTCTGGCAAAAACTGAATATCTACACTTCGACTGGCGAAGGGCAATACAAACTGACGCTCGACGCGGTATTCCTCGTTTTCCTCCCAAGTTAGAACCAAAGTCGACACCACAATCTCGCTTCCGATCGGAACTTGAAATCCTATCGTCCCTTTTCCCTCAGCATCCAATTTTAGGGCATCTGTTTTGATATCTGTAGAGCCGATTTTCCAAGTAGCGGATATCTTACCTGAGGTCAACGGCTTGAGCGAGCGATCTAAAACCGTAACCGATCCCTGATAGCTTGTACCTAGGTTGGTTTCCGATTTTTCCCAAACAACCGCTGGTTGGAAGCTGAGATTGTATGGCTCGAAAACTTGAATTGTCGTCGAAAACACCGCATCATTCCCAAATCCGCGCATCCAATGGGAATAAGCTTTTACCTGATAGACGCCTTCCTGAATAAAATTATCCAGACGAAATTCACCTGCGCCGTGCCCCTCCTTGATTTCAATCGCCTTTTGTTGGATAAGGTTTCCCGTATTATCGAGCAGATCCACGTAAAGAACTTTGCTCAAAGGCGATGGTACATCCGGGCTTCCTGCCGTCAGATAGCACGAAAACCAGATATTGTCGCCAGCGGAATAGATATTTTTATCCAAATGCAGAAAGGCCTTCTCCTCAGGAAAATCCGCGACGTAGGCTTCCATGTTGGCCAAAATCTTTTCCGTCAATTCTGCGATACCGAGCGGCTGTTGGTTGATAAATGGGAAGAAAAATGGCACAACAAAAAAAAGCAGCAGGTTTTTCATAAAGGTTGGTTTACTTAAAACAAAACTTTGAACACGTGAAACTACGTCAAACTTATAGTTAAGTTTTGTTTCATCCGAAAAAATCCTACTCAAAAGGACAAGCGGCTAGTTAAGCCTTTGAAATCCAAAAAGAAAAATTTCCCTCAGGCCATACCCAGTTGCGCCACCTCATTTTTGTTGGCAAGCTGGCCACAAGCCGCGTCAATGTCCTGACCTCTGGACTTGCGGACTTTGGCTACGATGCCGTTTTGTTCCAAAATGCGCACGTACATATCCACCGCTTCTTGGGATGCCTGCCGATATTCACCCTCATCGATCGGATTGTATTGGATGATATTGACTTTGGAAGGGATGATTTTGCAGAATTTGGCCAAGGCCCGCGCATGGGTCTCGTCGTCATTGATCCCATCCCAAATGACGTATTCGTACGTCACCTTCCGCTTGGTCTTTTGGTACCAATACTTCAAAGCTTCCGCCAAATCCTCGAGGGGATTTGAATCGTTGATCGGCATCAGACGGCTTCGTGTCTCGTTGACGGCGGAATGCAGGGAGATGGCAAGGTTGAACTTGACTTCATCATCTGCCATTTTCTTGATCATTTTGGGAATGCCCACGGTCGAAAGGGTAATCCGCCTTGCTGCCATGCCGAGGCCTTCGGGAGAAGTGATTTTATCGATCGCCTCTACGACGTTGGCATAGTTGAGCAGCGGCTCGCCCATGCCCATGAAAACGATATTGGTCAGTGGTCGGTTGAAGTACGTCTCGGCCTCCTCCTTGATCGCGACCACTTGGTCGTAGATTTCATCTGGGTTGAGGTTGCGCATCCGCTTGAGGCGGGCGGTGGCGCAAAAGTTACAGTCGAGGCTACAACCGACTTGTGAGGAAACACAGGCCGTGATGCGCTTGGAAGTTGGAATCAACACCGACTCGACGATTTTGCCGTCGAACAGCTTCACGGCATTTTTGATCGTGCCGTCGCTGGAATGCTGCATCAGGTCCACGTGGATATGGTTGATGGAAAAATGCGCCTTGAGCATCTCCCGGGTTTCCTTGGAGATATTGCTCATGTCGTCGAAGTTCTTCAATGATTTGTTCCAAAGCCATTCATACACCTGCTTGGCACGGAACTTCTTTTCGCCTTTTTCGACAAAGAATTCCTCCAACTGCTCCAAACTCAACTTCCTGATATCTTGCTTTGCGGTACCTTCCATGGTGCAAAGGTAGGGGAAATAAGATTTCAGATTTGAGAATTGAGATTTGAGATTGGAATGTCACGTCCTGAATTTACTTGACACTTTTTTCATTGTTTTTCCTTTGTTTTCAATCCTCTTAAATGCTTCAAAGTCCAAGCGGTGAAACCAGTCAAGGCCGACGCGTAGCGGCGTTCATATAGCCTTGACGGGTTTCCTGCTTGGGCTACCTTTGCGTTTGAGAGATGAA